>QHPW01000037.1:0-847 GCA_003219675.1 Verrucomicrobiota bacterium | reverse complement strand
AAATCCCGTTGTCAAAAAGGCCCGGCGACCGTTTCGACTGAGCGCGGAAACCAATAGTCCCGTCGCCAGCGAAAATAACAGCGTCGTCAGCAGCACGAGCGTCATACGCCAGAATTCCCCGGCCGTTACGCCGCCGAGAAAGAACGGGACCGCCAGCACGGGAACGCCGGCGACGAACGAATAAAAAACCGGCAGTGACGTGGCGAACAATTTTCCCAATACGACATCGTGCCCCTTGAGATGAGTCAAAAACAGCAGGCCGAGCGTGCCTTCGCGTTTCTCTTCGCTCAGACAGTCCGCGGTGACGACAGGTCCGGCGAGCAGGGCGGACGCGAACGCCAGGCCGGAGAGCGCCCAAAACAGGTGTTGGCCCATCTCAGTGGGATTTCGTGCGGTGCTCCAATCGACCGCGAGGATTCCAAAGCTGAGGAGCGCGAACGCCAGCACCATCCCGCAACGGTGCCAGTAAGTGCGTCAACGCCGCGCTTTCAGACGCAGTTCGCGTTCAACAATGGGCAGAAATGTCATGGCCGTCCCCGCTGCCGTTCTCGCCGTCAGAACTGATAGTGTTTGATCAACACCGCGACGAACACTGCCAGCGCTCCGAGTGAAATCAAGCCGCCCAGCCACGCCAGACCATAACCGCAACATAAATATAACCTCGCCGGGTTCCATTCGCGTTCGAACTCGGACCAGACTTTCAGATGCCAACTGACGGCCAGGATCGCGAACGGCAGTCCCAACAGTGGAATCAGGCTTAACAAACCGAAAACGAAACACCGCAGCGAACGTTCGATGAGACGAATCCGGTCTGCCGGCGCTTGCATGGAATTGCTCTAAGGCGCGT
>QHPW01000221.1 GCA_003219675.1 Verrucomicrobiota bacterium | reverse complement strand
GTTCATGGGAAGGGAGCGGTGAGTGGGTTCAGCGGCTGCGGCAAACGGTCAGAGCCGATCATTCTGCGAAACCTGTGGTCGGGCCCTCCGATTTTGCCCGCTCGCGCTGCTCCGCAAAAAAACTTTGGAGCAACGAACGGCATTCTGCTTCGCGCACACCGGAGGTGATTTCGCAGCGGTGGTTGAGTGAAGGAAGCTGCAGGAGGTTCAAGGCCCCGCCCGCCGCGCCGCCTTTTGGATCGCCCGCGCCGTAAACGATCCGCGCCAGCCGCACGTGAATGATCGCGCCGGCGCACATCGGGCACGGTTCTTTCGTCACGTAAAGCGTGCAGTCGGTGAGCCGCCAATCGCCCACCGCCTCTTCGGCCTGGGTCAACGCAAGCATTTCAGCGTGTGCGGTGGCATCCTTCAACAGTTCCACCTGATTAAATGCGCGGGCGATGATTCGTCCTTCTCGCATGACCACCGCGCCGACCGGCACCTCCTCGCACTCGCGGGCGCGCCGCGCCTGGCGCAGCGCTTCGCCCATGAAGTAATGGTCGCTTTGCAAATCAATGATCGGTTCGTCGGGCATTGCCGGATGGTTGATGGTTGATGGTTGATGGTTGATTGGATTCCTCCAGTGTCCAGTCGTCGCGGCCATCCGGATGACAACGGCAATGCGCGGCGAAGAAACCGCCGCGGTGCCGCCAGAACAATGGCCAGATCTGCTCGCGATCGGTTTGCGGCAGAGGCAGGCGCTTCAGCGCACCGACGGAGAAAAATTCAAAGCGCCCTTCATCGTGTGGCGGCGGGAGTTTCAGCAGTTTCTTTCTTACCTCGAACAAAAACATCAGCCAATGCGCCTGATCTTCATAACCGTGTTCGCTGACGATGCCGGTCAGATGCAAATCCGCGAGTGATATTTTCAAGCCGATTTCCTCTTCCGCTTCGCGACAGGCGCAGGCATAGGGTGACTCGCCGGTTTCCATTTTCAACTTGCCGCCGCAGGGACTCTAGAGTCCGCGATTCGGTTCCTTGCGCCGCTCCAGCAACAGCGATTCATCGCGCTCGTTGAAGCAGTAAAGGAGCGTGGAGATTTTGTACGGCAACGCCACGCCGGCAGTGAAGCAGGAAGCCACAGCGCGGGCAAGCCGGAGCTGCGAAGCGAGATCTATTCTTTCCCCACGCAGTAAAGTTTGGAGGCTGTGCGGATGAACAGGCAGCCGTGCGCGATGGCGATGCTGGAACGCAGGTCATGGTCGCCTTCGTCGCCCATCGCGGCGGTGTTGAGCAGCTTGAATTGCTCGCCCGCCTCGACCACGAACACATCGCCGCGATGGTTCAAAAAATAAATTTTGCCGTCGGCGGCCGTGGGCGAAGCTTCGATTTTCGCCTGGCTGCCCGTGTCGCCCGTCCATTCGACCTTGCCGGTTTCCGGCACAACGCGGGCGAGGGTTCGTCGGTCGCTGTTAAGAATGTAGAAGCGACCTTCGTAAAACAATGGCGTGCTCACATCGGAGGAGATTTCGCGCTCCGCGCTCGTCCAGGCCAATCCCGAGTCGTTCAGCGTGCCGTGCCCGCCCGCTTTGACCGCGAAGACCGGCGCGCCCTTCGGCCCGCAGGCCAGCACGACACCGCCGCCGGCGACCGGCGAAGGAACCAGGCGCCAGTGCGTGATTCTGTTCGGATTCCACGTGCCCCAGCGCCAAGGTTCCTTGCCATTGGCCGGGTCGTGTCCGGTGATGCAGTCGCCCCCGGCGATGAGCAGTTCGGTCCGGCCACTGAAAGTGAACGGAATCGGCGTGGGACGAACAACCCTCCAGAGTTCCTTGCCGGTTTGCGGATCGAGCCCCAGCAGGAACGAATCGATCGGGCCGTCCGCGTGCCCCCGCCCATGGACCGGCACGTCGCGTTGCAGGACTTGCAGAGAAAGGCGGCCGGCGTAAAAGGTCGGGCTGCTGCCAAACGTCCATTGAAACGCGAACTGGCCGTAGTCCTTCTGGATGTTGCGCGACCAGATTTGTTTGCCGTCGAGGTCGAACGCCGCCAGTTCGCCGTTGCCGTAAAAGAACCAGACCCGCTTGCCGTCGGTGACCGGCGAAGGTGACGCGAAGTTGCTTTTTTCGTCGAGGCTGATACCGACGCCGGTCTGGCGTTGCCAGAGTGTTTTGCCAACGGCGCGGTCGAGGCACATGGCCTGGAGTGTCCTCGCTTGCTGGTCCACGGAACTGACAAAGACGCGGTCGTTCCAGATGACGGGCGTGCCGGCGGAAGGGCCGGGAAGGTTCGCCACCCATTTTACACTTTCAGTTTTTGAGAAAGTGGCCGGGAGCCCTTTTTCCGTCGTGGAGCCGTTGAAAGACGGTCCGCGCCAATGCGGCCAGTTTTCCGCTCGCAATGAATGGGGCGCGAGCGCGGCCTGGGCGCCCAGCATGAAAAGCAGAACCAATATTTTCTTGCGGTTGTTCATAATTGTCTCCTGCGCCCGGCACAGATTCCAGGCGCTGATTCAGGTGAACTGCGCAGGCGTATAACAGGCGGGCGTGGGGAAGACAAGGCGGATTCAGGAATGCAATCCGAGCTGGACAGCCGCAGTTTTCGATCCTATGACTCAGTCAAAGCCATGAAGAAGTTCTCCCTCAGTCTCGCGGGCTGCCTGACAATTTTCTTGCTTGCGATTGAACCCCACAGCATAGCGGCGCCGACGGCGAAGCCGACCATTGTCCTGATCTCCGGCGAATTTGAATATAAGTCTGCCGAGACATTGCCGGTGTTCAAACACTACCTGGAGACGAATTACGGTTTCAACTGCGTCTATCTGGAGCGTACGAAAGGCGAAGACATTCCCGGCCTCGACGCGCTCGCCAGGGCGGACCTGGTTGTTCTGTTCGTTCGCCGCATGACCTTGCCGGAGGAGCAGCTTGGCAGAATCAAAAATTACCTGGATTCGGGAAAACCGCTCATCGGCCTGCGCACGGTCGCGACGTGCTCGGAGGCAACTATCACAACCACTACGGTGACAAACTGGTCGCCACCGTCAGAATTGTCACCGAAACCGCGGATAACCCCATCTTGAAAGGCGTGGACAGGGAATTTGTCGCCGGCGGTTCGCTTTACCTCAACACGCCGTTGCCCCGATCGTCCACGGTGTTGTTAATGAGCAGTGTCACCAACCAGCCGCCGGAGCCGGTGGCCTGGACGCACAGCTACAAGAGCGCGCGGGTTTTCTATACGTCCCTGGGGCATCCCAAGGATTTCGATAATGCCGCATTCCGGCGATTGCTGGTGAACGCGGTTTTCTGGACCTTGAACCGTCCTGCGCCTGAATCAGGGAGAGAACGCCCCTAACTTTGAACGCGCATTGCCCCCTTGAACCCTGAGAAGCCCCCTCACCCGGCCTCCGGCCACCCTCTCCCCATCGGATGGGGAGAGGGAAGGGGTGAGTGGACGGTTTATGGAAAACTTCGACGTTTTTGCAACCGCGCATTGTGGTCATGAACGGGCGTAGCGGCGTCTCGGCAGAGCGCCGCAAATCGTGACAACAACCAGCCAGCGGCGCTCTGCCGAGACGCCGCTATGGAGGGAGACGGTTCATGGGCTAGCGGCTGGGAAGAAAGCGAAGCGAGCTGTTGGGCAATGAAAAATCCGCGTTTTGAGAAAGAAACTCGCGCCATATATCAGAGCTGCAATCTGCGGCGCTGTTGTATGTGTTATGATTGATTTAGGGATTGTGTTCGGCTATCGCGTTTGGGGTCGTGGCACGTCGGGAGACTTTTGGCCCGACACGTTTCTCGGTCTTGTTTTTCTCATAGACTTTCCCGCGAGCGTGCTGGCCTCGAGTTTGGGCATTGAACATACAGACTTCGCGAACACTTACGCGTTTGGTCTCATCGTAAACGGTTTGCTCGGGGCAACAGTCTTCGCCGTGGTTAGTCTCTTTTGGCAATTCGTTGTGAAAGGCGATCCCCAAAAGTAAACCCCTGCTACGGTGCGCCTCCCTCGACTGGTTACCGCCGCCACCAGCTTCGCCCAACCGGGCCGGTCTCCTTCTTGGCCCTGAGCTGGCCGATTAACAACTGGCTGCGCGACGCCTCCAGCGCCATTCGGAAGTCGTCGTAAGTGCGATAGCGTTCGGCCGGATTTTTGGCCATCGCAATCACCAGCGCCTCGCTGGTCGGCTCGGTGATTTCAGGAATAACCTGGGAGGGTGGAGTCAACGGCGTGTGAATGTGCGCGGTGACGACCTCCTCGACCGTCGGCGCCTCGAAAGGAACATGGCCGGTCAACGCGTGATAGAGCGTGCCTGCCAGACTGTACATGTCCGACAGGAAGTCCTCGCGTTCCCGCTTTACTTTTTCGGGCGAGATGTAGTAAGGGGTCCCCCACACGGCGGTGTCGTATTCGGTGTCCGCCTCGGTGCTGCGGGCCAGGCCGAAATCCACCAGCTTGGGCTCGCCCTCGGCGTTGAACAAAATGTTGCCCGGTTTGATGTCGCGGTGCAGGAGGTTGTGCTTGAGCGCGGTGCCGAGCGCCGAGGCGACTTTGATGCCAATGTCCAGCACCTGCAACTCCGACAGCCGGCCTTGTTCTTCAATTCTGTTATCCAGACTGCCGCGGTCGGCCAGTTCCATGGCGAGGTAGAGCTGGCCCTCAAACTCGTCGAACGTGTAGATGTGAATGATGTTGGTATGGTTCAGCGCCGCGCAAGCGCGGGCTTCGCGATAAAAACTCTCCAGCGACTTCGCGTCTTCGACGAGCTCTTTGCGCATGAGTTTCACCGCCACTTCACGTTCAAGCATCAGATCGACCGCCCGATACACCGTCCCCATCCCGCCCGAAGCGATCGCATCCCGCAACTCGAATTGCCGCAAACGCATCGGCATCATGACGGGATGGCCGCATTTGGTGCAGGGTGTGGTGGAGAGCGGCGGCAGATCGCCGGAGATGAAGACCTTCGCGCCGCAGCCGGCGCAAGCGACCATGCGCAACGGTTTGCGGACTTCATTGGATGAGGGCGTCACGGTTTTACTCTAGCATTTAACGTTCCTACTACAAGTTTGGATATGGCTCGGCGCCATCGGGTTCAAAACTTCCCATTGGTGTAAGCCTGGGAAATTTGCGCAAAACGCTCGAACGGACCCCGCCCATAGGAGCGGCTCCTTCTCCATGAACCGGGTGGTAGCGCACGCATTCCCTGCGTGCCAGTTGCGACGGCATCCCTGCCGCCAGGAAGAACTGCGGGCAAGGATGCCCGCAGAACTGGCAGGCAAGATGCCCGCGCTACGTGTCTTGGGCTTCATGGGCCGAATGCGCCTCCAGGTTTTGGAAGTGTTCCCTCTCCTTGAACGGGTGGGGCGAGACTCCGTCGAGCCCTGACTTTCTGTGGTTGGGAGATCAGGGCTCGACGGAGTCTCGCCCCACCGTTTCATGGTCACGATGCGCGATTGTGAGGTCGGTGGAAGCTCCCGGCTAACGACCCCCAGCGCGCTGGAGCGGGTCCCAATGGCGGGAGTTGATCAGCGACTCCGGCCCGCCAAGGTAAGGGTCCTTTTGCGGATTGATGTCCCTGTCTTTGCGCGCTTCCGAATGTCCGTCATTGAAGACCGCCACCCCAGTGCCCAGGTGCCGGTTCGGATCGATTCCCTCATATCCGCCACCGCTCAGTTTTGGATCGCGTTTCATGCAGGAGGACGGCCACCAGAGGCTGCTGCTCCATTTCAGGTCGGATTTCGGCATCGCGTCGCCGATTAACAGATTCTCCGCCGGACTGACAATCGCGGACCTTTTGAACCAGGGCCGGGTAGGGAATTTGATTCCGGCAACGGTCAGGTTGTCGCCATCGTCATAAGGATGGATGCCGAGGAAGTAACCGTTGTAACCGTAACCGACCAGATGACAGTCGAATTTCCAATCCCATTTGATGGCGTTGTCGCTGCGTTTTCCTTTGAAGCTCGGACAGTGGAAGAGATTGGTGAGTCCGTTGGTCGAGTATCCGATGATGGTGGTGCCCCACCAATTGGTCAGCGAAGCTCTTTCGTCGGCATTGTTAAATCCGAGGTTGTTATTGCGATGGCCGGGAAAAACGTCGCGGTTCTCGTCCGTGTAAAGCTGCATGAACAGACTGATCTGGTGGAGATTATTCAAGCAGGCGATGCGTTCCCCTTTCGCCTTGGCCCGCGCCAGGGCCGGCAAAAGCAGCCCGGCCAGAATGGCGATGATCGCGATGACCACCAACAGCTCGATCAGCGTAAAACCGCGATTGGATCGATGGCGGCGCCAGTTTGTCAATTTCATATAGAACGGTTCCA
>QHPW01000045.1:4845-8031 GCA_003219675.1 Verrucomicrobiota bacterium | reverse complement strand
CGCGTTCGAGCAATGGACCGGTATCCACGTACCAGAGCGAACGCGTGCCCGGGTCGCCAGACCGGTTCACAAATTCAGTCAATGGTTTGAGGCGCTCGCCAAGCACCTCGTGGTAGTCGGCATAGCGGGCATAGCGGGCGACAAAACCGGGGAACTGCGGAGTGCGGAACGGGGAGTGCGGAGTGTCAGACTCCCGACCCCTGACTGTCGATCGCCCGTCCGCCGGAACGCTTTGGAGTTTGGACTCCGGGCTTTGGACTGCGTAGCTCGCGGCCAGGCAAATAATGCTCTTTGCCTCGGACAACACCTGCCGGGGATTGACGCGTTTGTGAGCGTTGCGTTGCAGGTAGCCCATTTCCCCATGCTGCTTCGCGCCCAGCCACTGTTGAAATCGCGCCGCACTGGAGGGCCGGTCTGCCGTCGTGAAACCGCAGGCGTCGAAGCCCAATTCAAGAGCGCGTTGCCGGATCGCCGATTTCACGGATGGGACGGGTGTCCGCGCGCAAGGCGAAACTGATGGACCACGTGGTGCACGACTTCCTTCACCGACCGCAGTTCGGTGCTCACCAGCACGTCGGCGCGGCGGTAGAACGGTTCGCGCTCGGCCAGCAGTTGGCGAATTTTTGCGGGCGGATCGGGCGTCCGGAGCAACGGGCGGTGCGGTTGACCGCGCACCCGCTCCCAGATTGTTTCCGGCGAGGCCCAAAGACAAATGACGAGTGCGTGGGATTTAAGGCTGTTCAGATTCTCTTCATTTGCGACTAGGCCGCCTCCGGTCGCGATGACGGTGCGATGGAAGTTCCTGAGTTCCTCGACCACCGCACGCTCGTGTTCGCGGAACTGCGGTTCGCCTTCCTCGGCGAAGACGGCGGAAATGCTTTTGCCTGCGCGCGCCTCGATGAGTTCGTCGGTATCGGCAAACCGGAAATGAAGCTGAGCGGCCACGAGCTGTCCCACGGAGGACTTGCCGGTCCCCATGAAGCCGACGAGGGCAAGATTGCGGACGACGCGACCGCTGGTCATGGCATTATTTAGCGCAGAATCGAAGTGCTGGCACGCAGTTTCTTTGGTTGTCCCCGGGCTGGGCACCGTTCGAGTGTCCGGCGGGCAGACTTGATCCCCACTGGTACTCCAACCGCCGGCCCGGGACAGCGGACCCCGGACAATCGAACAGAATTTCGTTTTCAAAGAACGCGGTTCCGGTTAATGCTCGTGCATGTCCGAGCACTCGCGGTCAGGAGAGAGAATCTTGCGCGGCATCCCGGTTTCCGGAGGGGTGTGCCGGGGAAAAATTGTCGTGCTCGGCAAGGCCCGCGACGCCATTCCGCGCCACGAAATTTCCGAGGCCGAAGTGCCGCAGGAAATCCAGCGGCTGGAGCACGCCCTGACGCAGACCCGCGAGCAGATCCTCAAGGTCCAGCGCAAGGTGAGCGAAGCCATGGGCGCCAAGGACGCCAGCATCTTCGACGCCCACCTGTTGGTGCTGGAGGATCCCACGCTGATCGATGAGGTCACCCGTGTGATTCAGGAAAAGAAGATCAACGCGGAACACGCCTTCCAACAGGTCGCCGAGAAATACGCCGCCACCCTGAGTTCGATGGACGACGAGTATCTTCGCGAACGGTCCACCGACATGCGCGATGTCACCGCGCGGGTGCTGGACAATCTGCTTGGCCGGACCGGCGAGGGGGAGGTCGGGAAACTGAAGGAACCCTGCATTATTATCAGTTACGATCTTGCTCCTTCGACGACCGCATTGTTCGACCGGAAGATGGTGCTTGGTTTCGCGACCGACGCAGGCAGCAGGACGTCTCACACCGCGATCAAGGCTCGCTCGCTGCAGATTCCCGCGGTGGTGGGGCTGCACGATGCCAGCAAGCAATTAAACACCGGCCAATATGCCTTGCTCGATGGTTACAACGGCCTGCTGATCGTCAGTCCCACGGACCAAACGCTCTTCGAATACGGCCAGCTGGTCCGCAAACGGGTCAACCTGCAGGAAAAGCTGCGGGATATTCGCGATGAATCGGCAATCACATTGGACGGCGTTCGCATCACGCTTTCGGCCAATGTCGAGCAGGCGGCGGATGCGGAGCACGTGCGCGCCTGCGGGGCGGAAGGAGTGGGCCTGTTCCGCACGGAATATCTTTTCCTCAACCGCGAAACCTTGCCGGACGAGGAAGAGCAGTACCTGGCCTATCGTCAGGTGGCGGCGGCCTTGAAACCGCATCCGGTGGTGGTTCGCACGCTCGATCTCGGCGGCGACAAGTTCCTTTCTCACCTGCAGATGCCGCAGGAGCTCAATCCGTTCCTCGGCTGGCGCGCGATTCGTTTTTGTCTGGAGGAACGGGACATCTTCCGCGCTCAACTTCGCGCCATTTTGCGCGCCGCCGTCGAGGGCAACATCAAGATGATGTATCCGATGATTTCCGGCCTGGACGAATTGAACCAGGCCAACGCGCTCGTCGAGGAATGCAGGAAGGAGTTGAAGGCAGAAAGAATCCCCTTCGGCGATGCGCTGGAAATCGGGGCCATGATCGAAATCCCATCGGCGGTTCTGGCCGCGGATTCGCTCGCCAAACGGGTGAAATTCTTCAGCATCGGAACGAACGACCTGATTCAATACTCGCTGGCGGTCGACCGGCTCAACGAAAAGATCGCCCACCTTTACGAGCCGACGCATCCGGCCATCGTAAGGCTCATTAAGGCAACGGTTGACGCGGGACACCGCAACGGCATCTGGGTCGGCGTCTGCGGAGAGATGGCCGGCGATCCTACGTTGGTGCCGCTGCTGCTCGGGCTGGGCGTGGATGAACTCAGCGCCGCGTTCTCGGTGGTGCCGCAGGTCAAGTTCCTCATTCGGCGTCTCAAAATGAGCGAAGCGCGCGAACTGGCGGAATTCGCCTTGAATTGCGAATGCGGCTCGGAAATCCTGGCGCGCTCCCAGGAGCTGGCGCAAAGGATCGCGCCGGGGCTGCTTGAAAACCAGAATTGAACGGTGCACTGGAAATCCGTGTCGCGGCTGAACCGGAGTTTGACCAAACGTCCGTGCTTCCCATGAACCGTCCCTTCGTCCTCGTTCTCGTCCTCCTCCTCGTCCTCGACTGGCCGACTCGGTTTCGAGGACGGGGACGACGACGAGGACGATCCAGTTCATGGTCCCAATGCGGGGTGTCAAAACCGTGG
>QHPW01000045.1:1875-4674 GCA_003219675.1 Verrucomicrobiota bacterium | reverse complement strand
CGAAGCTGGATTTCACCATCGTCAACGACGGCTCCACCGACGACTCCAACAAACTCGGCGCCATCGGCGACCTGCATCTGGTCATCACCCGTGAAAAGGTGGACGACGACCTCGTCGTCGTGGCGGGAGATAATTTGTTCAGCGAAAGCCTCGGCGCATTTGGCGGATTGTGCAGCCGGAAACGCGCGCCGGTGCTGGGGGTCTATGACGTGGGCAGCCTCGAACAGGCAAAAAAATACGGCGTCGTCGATCTCGATGGAGAAGGCAGGATCATCCGGTTTGAAGAAAAACCCGAACGACCGGCCACCACGCTGATTGGCATTGCGCTTTACCATTATCCCAAAAACGTCGTGCCGCTGATCAGGCAGTATATCGCGGAAGGGAACAATCCGCATCTGGTACGACATCGGCTCCACGGAAACGCTTGAGGAAGCCAACCGTATTTTCGCCCGACGCTGAACCAAAATCCGAATTTCAAATGACGAATCACGTTCAACGCCGCGTGCCGCTTTATTTCTTCATGCTGCTGGTTCTGGCGGTGCTTTTTTTTGTGTTTCGGTTCTGGCGACAATCCCCCGGCGCCGATGCGTTCGCTCGGCTGATGAACACGGGCAAGGGTTACTACGAGCAGGGTGAGGCTGCCCGGGCTGTCGATGCCTTTCAAAAAGCGGCCGCACTTCAGCCGACACACCCCGATGCGCTGTTGAATCTCGCCAATGCCTGTCTCCTCGCCGGCCAAAGCGAGCAGGCCATCCAATGCGCGCAACAGGTCTCAAACATGGACCCCCAATCTGCCGCGGCTTACTACATCGCCGGCTGCGCCAATCTGCGCCTGCGGAAGTTCGAGGAGGCGATCAAGTCGTTGCAACAGGCCAAGGCCATTGATCTCAAAGTGAACGCCGTCAGCCTTCAGCTCGGCCGCGCTCACATGGAGCTTGGACAATTTCAGGACGCAGCCGATCAGTTCTCGGAAATCATCCGTTTCGAACCTGAATATCCTTCCGCGAATTTTTTCCTCGGTCAGACCCTGTTGCGTCTTGGCCGCCAGGAGGAAGCCAGGCAGGCGTTGGAACGCCATCAGCAACTCATCACCGGAAAGCCGAACCCGCCCGCCGACGCTTCCACTTTCGAGCGCTGCGTCTATACCCAGATGCGCGTGCCGTTTCAACTCGAACAACCGGATCGCCGCGGTGTCAAAGTCTCGTTCGCGGACGCGACGCAAAGCGCGTTCGGCAACTCCCCCGCGAGTTTTCACGGCCCCGTCGCCGTGCTCGACATCAATCATCGCGGCGCGAACGACCTGTTCGTCGGCGACGGCGACGGCAATTTCCGCGTGCTGCTGAACACCAACGGAACCTTTCAGCCGAACCCAGAACCGATTCCAGGCATACCCGGCGCGAAATTCACCCGCTGCCTCGTCGGCGACGTGAACAACGACCGTTACGAGGATGTGGTGGTATTGAGTGAGGCAGGTCTCCGCCTTTTCAAGTTCGCCACCAACGGCGTAGCGACCGATGTCACCCGGTTTTCCCGACTGAACGACATCCCTGCCGTGGACGGCGCGCTGGTGGACCTCGATTTTACAGGCAAACTGGATCTGTTGCTCGTTACGCCCGGCGCCCGAAACGTCCGCGTCCTGCGCAATCTCGGCGGCAACGGAGGCAGTCCCTATTTCAAAGACATCACCCAAACCTCAGGCGTGCCCGCGTCCGTGTCTGGCGTCAGTCATATCGTCGTGGATGATTGGAACAACGACGATGTCGCGGACCTGTTCATCGGCCGGGAAGCGCAGCCGGCGTTGGTGCTCACCAAATTGCGCGGCGGTCCTCTGACGGAGACGAATTCACCCGCGGATTGGCCGCAAGCCGGGGCGGTTGCCACCGGTGATCTCAATAACGATCTCCGCACCGACGTCGTTCTCGCCGCCGCGGACAAACTCGTCTGCATCCTGGGCGGCCTGACCAACCGCATCGAAGTTCCTCTAGGAGACTTTCGAGTCAATGGTCTTCTTTTGGTCGACTATGACAACGACGGCTGGCTCGACCTTTGCGCTTACGGCGCCGGAGTCCGCGTCTGGAGGAACCTGGGCAATGCGGGTTTTCAGGAGAAGACCAGGGAACTCGGCCTGGACAAACTCGTCAAAGGCACGGTCGATTCCATCACAACGGCAGACGTGGACAATGATTGCGATACCGACTTGGTCCTGAGTGTCGAAGGGCGGGGTCTGCAGCTTCTCCGCAATGACGGCGGCAACGCCAACCGGCAGCTCAAGCTCCGCCTGATCGGCAATCGTTCCAATGCCAGCGGAATCGGTGTTCGCATTGATGTCGCCTCAGGCCTCTGGCGGACCGCGCGCACGGTGCAATCGCTCCCGGTCGAGATCGGGGTTGGCAAACATGCGCTGCTCGATTCCATCACCCTGCACTGGTTCGACATGATGCTGCCGACGACGGATGCAAAGCTGGATCAGTGCCTGCCGCTGGCCATGCTGGAGGTCCAGTGGGATAGGACCGGCTCCTGCCCCTATCTCTATGCCTGGGACGGCCAGCGATTCAGGTTCGTCACCGATCTGCTGGGCACTTCGCCCGCCGGACTGCACTTGACGGACGATCGGCTCGTGGACGCGGACAGCGACGAATTCGTTTGGATCGGGGACGAATCGTCGTTCCCGCCGCTCGACGGCAATTACACGTTGCAGATCACCGAAGAACTGCGGGAAGTGCTCTACCTGGACGCGGCGCACCTGCTCGTGGTGGACCATCCGGCCGGTACTGAAGTGCGGACCACGGGAAAACTGCT
>QHPW01000045.1:0-1840 GCA_003219675.1 Verrucomicrobiota bacterium | reverse complement strand
AAGCGGGCGGTCCGCAGCGATGGCCAGGACGTGACGGCGCTGTTGAATGAAACCGACGGGAAACTGGTCTCGCCTGTCCAGGTGCGCATCCCGCAGTTGCGTGGGCTGGCGGAGCCGTGGAGCGTCACCCTGGATTTCGGCTTCCTGCCCGTCGAACGCCCGCTGGTCCTGGCCCTCACCGGCTGGCTCCGATGGGGCGGGGGCATGGCGAACGTCGCCGCGTCGCACGATCCCGATTTGCCGTTCCCATTCCCCGCGCTTGAGGTTGAAAACGCCGGCGGCGAATGGGAGCCTGTGGACGTGGTTGTCGGCGCCCCGGCGGGCGATACGAAATCCATCGTGGTGGATTTGACCGGCAAACTGTCGCCGGGCAGCCGCCGGTTGCGGCTGAGCACCGCCTTCGAAATTCATTGGGACCGCATCGCGTTGTTCGAGCGATCCAACGGCTCGGAGACAAAAATCGCGCGGCTGGTTCCGAAAATCGCCGACCTCCACTGGCGAGGCTTTAGCGAAAACGAACAACTGCCGTGGTATTTACCGGTCACGCCGGATTACAAGAAGGTTCGCCCCAACCCCCGCTGGCGCATCACGCCGATGGGCTGGTGCACGCGTTACGGTGACGTGAGCGAACTGGTCGAACGGCGCGACGACGCGCTGTTGTTGATGAATGGCGGCGATGAACTCACGCTCAAATTTCCCGCCGACGCGCTGCCGCCAAAACCGCCGGGATGCGTCCGCGGCTTTTTCCTGTATTCATCCGGCTGGGACAAGGACTCCGACTTCCACTGCGAGAAGGGCTGGCTGGTGGATCCGATCCCGTGGCACGGCATGGACGACCAGCTTTACGGCCGGCAGCAACGCCCGGTGATCGACGGCGACGGGTGGATGAAGAAATACAACACTCGCTGGGTCGGCCCCCTGACTCTGAAACGCACAGAGTAACAGAGACAAAGGGGGGATGGGTGACTGAACGAATCGCTGGATAAGAAGCGATTGAATCGAACCAAAGAAATGATGGGTTCGAACGCGGCTTGTGAGTAGTCCTGGGCAGCTAAGAATACTCAATCCAGGAACGAGCGGCAATCTTTTACCTGTTGACACCACGCCCTAATAGGTGACCCGTTTTACCCGGGACTACACCTTTTCAGGTTCAGGAGGAAAAAGTTCCAAAGGCTGACCAGCACGATGGAGATGAAATTGGCCAGATACACGTTTATGGCCAGCCAATAAACCTGGACGTTCAGCAGCACGCCCAAGGTGCTGATAACCTGCTGTCGATCCTCATCATCTCGAAAAATCGGTTCGCGTCGGTCCCCACGATTCATGACGTGATACACCGCCCCCGGGGTATTCCACTCTGAGTTTGCGCGCCATGCGCGCCAGACTGCTCCACGCACTCAGCGATTCTCGTTTTGCGCGCCTTGCCAACGCGTTTATCCCCCGATACAGTCCGTCCTCAACGATCGCCAACCAACAACACAAGTATGCCATCAGCGTTTCCGAATATTTCGAAAACCCAATACGAAGGTCCCCGAACGAAGAACCCGCTCGCGTTCAAACATTACAACCCGGACGAGGTCGTCGGAGGCAAAACGATGAAAGACCAGCTGCGTTTTTCGGTGGTCTATTGGCACACGTTTCGCAATCCACTGGCCGATCCTTTCGGAGTGGGCACGGCGGTGCGTCCGTGGGACGATGGCACGAACTCAGTGAAGAACGCGCAGAACCGGGCACGCGTGGCGTTTGAATTCATCGAAAAACTGGGCGCCCCGTTTTACGCCTTTCACGACCGCGATGTCGCGCCCGAAGGCAAAGACCTGCGCGAAACCAACAAGAACCT
>QHPW01000215.1 GCA_003219675.1 Verrucomicrobiota bacterium | reverse complement strand
GCGGGCGGTCGCCCCGATTGTGTTCGGACAGGTAGAGCGACCAGGGCCGGTGTTCGCGAATGTAGGAGACAATGCCGCGGAGCAACCCACGCGCGTAAGTGTTCGAGGTTTCAACCAGCAACGCAACTTTGAGCGGCGCTTTCACTTGTCTGCGAGTCAACACACGGAATACCCGAAAGCGACCCGGCAGCCGTGGATCATCCTGATAAAACAGCACGCGAGCTGCCGGTTCCATGTTCGGAATCCACCCTGGCCTATCGAACATGCACTTCTCCGAAGCGCGATAAAAATCAAAAGAAAAATACGCGGAACCTCATGGTTGGGATTGGAGCGCCGGGAATTTACTGGTAGAGATTCCCAACCGACGGTGAGATCCGAACCGGCCCGGCCGCGCGCCCGAAAACTCGCCTGCCCGCGGCGGGTCTGGCGGAGTCGGCAGATTAAACCAATGGCGAGTCGAAACCGGACGAAACTATGACAATAACCCCCACTCGACTGGCGAGCCTGACGTGGTTTTGCGCGCTGGCCCTCGGATTGACCTTGACCGCCGTCGGCCCCGCCCGGGCAGCAATCGAATCAAGCCGTCTCCGCGTCCTGTTCCTCGGCGACAACGGCCACCATCAGCCGGCCGAACGGTTCAAACAATTGCAACCCGCGCTGGCAAAGCGCGACATCGAACTCGACTACACCGATTCGCTCGAAGACCTGAGTCCGGCGAAGCTCGCGGGCTACGATTGCCTGGTCATCTACGCCAATCAGACGCGAATTTCGCCCGAACAGGAGCAGGCGCTGCTGGGCTTCGTCGAGGCGGGCGGCGGGTTCGTGCCCCTGCACTGCGCGTCCTACTGTTTCCTCAATTCGCCGAAATACACCGATCTGGTCGGCGCGCAGTTCAAAACTCACGGGACGGGCGTGTTCAAGGAAACCCTGGTCAACTCCGGGCATCCGGTGATGAAAGGGCTTTCGCCGATCGAAAGCTGGGATGAAACTTACGTTCACACCCGGCACAACACCAATCGCGTCGTGCTCGCCGAGCGTCGTGACAACAACGGAGCCGAGCCTTACACCTGGGTTCGCGAGGCGGGCAAAGGCCGTGTGTTCTATACCGCTTGGGGCCACGACCAGCGCACCTGGTCGAATGCGGGTTTCCTCGCGCTGGTGGAGAATGGCATTCGCTGGGCGTCCGCAAATTCGCCGACCCGACTCAAGCCGCGCGCGGGCTTGAAGCCGTTCGAATACGCGGAGGCGCCGGCGCCGTTGCCCAACTACACTCCGGACGCCCGCTGGGGCACGCAGGGCGAGCCGATTCGCACCATGCAGAAGGCGCTCGATCCCGCGGAGTCGATGAAACATCTGGTCACTTTTCCTGAGTTCGACGTGAGTCTGTTTGCGTCCGAGCCGGACATCGTGAAGGCCATCTGGCTCGCGTGGGATGAACGCGGCCGTTTGTGGATTGCCGAAACCATTGATTACCCGAACAATCTTCAATCCCCCGGCGAAGGGCATGACCGGCTCAAAATCTGCGAGGACACCGATGGAGATGGTCGCGCGGACAAGTTCACCGTGTTTGCGTACAAGCTCAGCATCCCGACCGGGTTTGTCTTCGCGAACGGCGGCGTCATCGTCATTCATTCCGGCAAGACGGAGTTTTTCAAGGACACAAATGGCGACGACAAGGCGGACGAACGGCGTGTGCTCTTTTCAGGCTGGGGGATGGGCGATACACACGCGACGGCGAGCAATCTGCGATACGGTTTCGACAACTGGATTTGGGGCACGGTGGGTTATTCGGGTTTTCGCGGCACGGTGGGTGGGAAGGAAATGCGCTTCGGGCAGGGCATCTTCCGTTTCAAGCCGGACGGTTCGAAGCTGGAGTTCGTTCGTTCGAGCAACAACAACACCTGGGGACTCGGCATCACTGAGGACAACCTCATCTTCGGTTCCACCGCGAACGGCAACGCCAGCATGTTCATGCCGATCCCGAATCGCTACTATGAAGCCGTCAATGGCTGGTCTGCGGGAGTGCTTGCCACCATCGCGGACAGCCAACGCTTCTATCCGCTCACCGACAAAGTCCGTCAGGTGGATTATCACGGACGTTACACAGCCGGCGCAGGCAGTGCGATCTACACGGCGCGGAATTTCCCGAAGCAATACTGGAACCGCGTGCAGTTCGTGAACGAGCCGACCGGTCACCTGCTCGGCAGGTTCAACCTCGAAGCGCGCGGCTCGGATTTCATCGCGCACAACGGCCGCAACTTCGCCGCCAGCGACGATGAGTGGACCTCGCCGGTTTGCGCGGAAGTCGGACCCGACGGCGCGCTCTGGGTGAGCGACTGGTACAATTACGTCATCCAGCACAACCCGACCCCGCGCGGTTTTCCCACGGGCAAAGGCGCGGCTTATGAAACGCCGTTGCGCGACAAAACGCACGGGCGCATTTATCGAATCGCTTACATCGGAGCGCGGGCTTCGGCGGGAGCATCAGTGTCCACCACTCCTGCCCTTCGATCACCCTCTCCCCCATCGGGGGAGCATGTGTTTGGCGGCGTAGCGGCGGGCGTCTCGCCTGCCGTAGAGCTGGGCATCCTGCCCGGCGGAGCAAGCGCGCGCATGCCCCAAAGCGTCCGGCTATTTGCAGATCGCCGGACAACCGAGCGTTCCTTTCCGGGCGGCAAGATGCCGCCCTCTACGGCAGCCAGGATGGCCGCCGCTACGCTAAACACATACTCGGGGGAGAGGGCCAGGGTGGGAGGGCCTACGACAACGGACCTGCACAACGCCACGCCGCAGCAGCTCGTCGCCGCGTTGAAGAACGACAACCTGTTTTGGCGGATGACCGCCCAACGGTTGCTCGTCACGCGCGGGCAGAAGGACGTCGTGCCGGCTCTGTGTCAACTCGTCGGCGACACGAGCGTGGATGGAACCGGCCTCAACCCGGCCGCGATTCACGCGCTCTGGACCTTGGAAGGACTCGGCGCGCTCGACCGGTCCAACGCGAAGGCCATGGAAGCGGCCACCAGCGCCTTGAAACATCCATCCGCGGGCGTGCGTCGCGCCGCGGTGATGGTGTTGCCGCACGACGACGATTCGCTGAAGGTGCTTCTCGCTGACAAACTGCTCGACGATCCCGACCCGCAGGTGCGCATCGCCGCGTTGTTGGCTTGTTCGGAAATGCCCGTGTCCGACGCCGCGGCCGCGGCTGTGTTTGCGGCGTTGCAGCAGCCGCGCAATTCGGATGATCGCTGGATTCCCGACGCCGCCACCGCCGCCGCGGCGCGCAACGACGCCGGATTCCTCCGGGCCGCCCTGGCCGGTTACAAACCCACGGCGGTTCGACCGGCGGCGGATTCGCTGCAGAACCTCCTTCCAAATGCGTCCTTCGAGGAGCAGCGCGATGGCAAACCGGTCGGATGGCGGACGGTGACGCACAGCGGCCGCGGCGAATTTTCGGTCGCTGATATCGGGCACAGCGGCAATCGCAGCGTGAAGATTACTTCCGAGCAGGGTGGGGACGTGAGCTGGTCGGCGCAAGTCCCGGTCAAACCGCGCACGGACTACCAGCTCACCGGCTGGATCAAAACCGCGGGCGTGCACAAGATCAGCGGAGCCCGCGGCGCGATGCTGAACGTCCATGAGATGCAGGACCCGGTGCACGGTGGCACCACAACCGTCGCCGGTGACAACGATTGGACCCGAGTGGAACTCAACTTCAACTCCGGCCAGATGACCGAGGCGACGATCAACTGCCTGTTCGGCGGCTGGGGCCGCGCCACGGGAACAGCCTGGTTTGACGACATCGAGCTCAAGCCCGCGCCCGGCTCGCAACTGGCCGGAGAAGTCGGCCGCGTCGTCCGCCTCGTCACGACGCATTACGCGCAGCGCGCTCCGGTGGACAGCATCGTGCCAACGCTGGCGGCGCTCAAAGGCGCTGCGACCGGGCTGGCCGTTCCTGTTCTCGACGGACTGGTGTCGGGCTGGCCGCAAGAGAAGGCACCGACTCTCGGAGCGAGCGACAAGAAGACGCTCGCGGACCTGATGGAATCGATGCCTGAATCCGTGCGCGACCGTTTGCTGGCGCTGGCACAGCGCTGGGGCCAGACCGAGCTGTTCGGCGCCAACTTCGCTGCCATTATCGACGCGCTGAAAAAGCAGATCATCGACCCAGGCGCGAGCGACGATGCGCGCGTGGCCGCCGCCAAACGACTCATCGGCCTCGACAGCAAAACGGAAATCATCGCGTTGGTGCTCAAACAAGTGACGGTGCTGACGCCGCCCGGCCTCGCTACCGGATTGATCAACGCGCTCACCGAAAGCCGCGGCGCAGAGACCGCCCAGGCGATCATCGCGAGCTGGAACCAGTTCACGCCGGGCACCAGGCGCAACGCCGTCGCCGCGTTGATGCGCCGCCCGGAATGGACGCGCGCCTTGCTCGACACAGTCGAGAAAGGAGTCATCATGCGGACAGACTTGGCGGCCGATCAGTGGTCCCAGTTGAAACAAAGTCCGAACCCGATGATCGCGCGGCGCGCCTCGCGAAGGAAAAGGGCGACCCGGCGCGCGGCAAGGAAGTGTTTACTGCAACCTGCGCCGTTTGTCATGCGTTCGATGGCCAGGGCGGGAAAGTCGGTCCTGATCTGACCGGCATCGCCGCCCGCGACCGCGCCGAGATTCTCACGGACATCCTCGACCCGAACCGCTCGGTCGAAGCGAACTATCGTCTCTGGAACGTCACGACGAAGGGCGGCGAGACTTTCTCCGGCCGCCTCGAAACAGAAACGCAAACGACCGTGGAAATTCTGGACACCACGGCGCAGCAGCACATTATCCAGCGCAAAGACATCGCGTCGATGGACGGCTCGCAACTCTCCATCATGCCCACGGGTTTCGAGGCGCTGCCAGCGGATGATTTGAAGGCCTTAATGGAGTTTCTGTGCCAGCCTCATCCGTAATGGAGAACTCTTGACCCTGTCGTTTGCGCCGATAAGGAC
>QHPW01000220.1 GCA_003219675.1 Verrucomicrobiota bacterium | reverse complement strand
TGCGTGCTGCGGCTTGATGGGGTGGTTGGCGATCACGAACGCTGCCTGAACTGCGCCGCTGCTCCGGACGGAATCGGTCCTTATGAAAACTCTTAGCCTTACCGCGAACCCCGCTGATTCACACTCCAGGCGCTCTGTTTCCAGGACCATGACTGTACTGGTCCTGTTTTGGCTGCTGGCCTCGAAGTGTCTGGCCCAATCCACCATCACGAATATTATCAGCGGTGTCATCGGCGTTCCCGGAGAACGGGCGGTTTATACGTTCAGTCTGGCGACCGATTCGCGCTTTTACTTCGACGCGCTGGCGAACGTCCCCAGCCTCCAATGGTCGTTGAGCGGGCCGCAAGGCCCGGTGGTGGCCGACCGTTCTTTCACCGGTTCCGACGCGCAAAGCATCGCAGATCCGACGTTGGCATTGCCTGCGGGCGCATACACACTGACGATCCACAACCCCGGTGGCGGCACCAACGGCTATGTGTTCCGCCTGGTGAATCTTGCCGAAGCGACATTGCTGACTCCGGGCAGCGTGGTCACCAACACGTTGTCGCCGGCGAACGAGTCGGACTTCCACCAGTTCACCGCGTCGGCGGGAGACCAGTTCTATTTCCAGCGCATCGCGCGGGTCGGATTGCCGAGCACCTGGTGGCGGCTGTTGGATCCCTACGGCAACCAGGTTTTCAGCCAGGGCTTCAATGACGTCGGCTCGCCGTCGTCACCGGTCACTGTGCCCGCGACAGGCACGTACACGCTGCTGGTCGAAGGCTCCATCGGCGACACCGGCAGCGGTTCGTATTCGTTCAATGTCGTGCCGGAGGGCAACGTGCCGCCGCCGGTCTTTACGGGCACGCCGATGAACCTCGGCGATCCGTATGCGAGCAACCTCAGCGCAAACACGACGAACGCCTACATCTTCTCGTTGACCAACACGACGCGCGTCGTTTTCGACACCTATGTTAATAGCGCGAACATGAACTGGACGCTCCAGGGGCCGTCCGGCGTGGTTGTGAACCAACGGTCGTTCAACACATCCGACTGGGGAAATAACTTTGGTCCATTCGATCTACCGGCGGGCAATTATCAATTGCGCGTCCAAGCCACCGCAAACGGTCTGTACGGCTTCCGTCTGGTTGATCTGGCGACGGCAATTCCCATTGCACCCGGCACGCCGGTCAGCGACACGCTGAATCCGGCCGCCGCGACGGCCGCGTACCGGTTTACCGTTGGCTCGGCAGGTAAATACTTTTTCAACTACCAAAACTCCGCCGGCCTGGACAACGCCTACTGGCGTTTGATTGATCCCTACGGCGGCGTCGTTTTTGTTAGGTCGTTGTCCACCGACCAAGGGCCGCTGTTCTTGAGCAATCCGGGCACCTACACCCTGCTCGTCGAAGGATTTTACATCGACACAGGAACCGGGACCTATGGTTTCAACGTCGCGCCGGTGAGCGACGGCTTGCAGGCGTTGACTCTGGGCAATGTTGTGAGCGGCGCGATCCTTTCGCCGGGACAGCGGCAGCAATACACCTTCACGCTGCCGTCCTCGGCGCGGCTCTATTTTGATTCGCAGACCAACGCCTCGCAACTGCGCTGGTCACTGGAGGGCCCGACGGGCAACCTGGTGAACGGTTCGGGCTTCAGCACCGACAACAATTTGGGCACAGTGGCGGCGGGCAATTACACGCTGACGGTCTTCGCCAACAACAACAACGACGCCACGGGCAGCTACCAATTCCGGTTGTTTGACCTCGCCACGGCGGCGGCGCTCACACCGGGCGCGCCGCTCAGCGATACCCTGGTCCCGGCCAATTCCACCAAGGCTTACCAGTTCAGTCCTGCGACCGCGGGCAAATATTTTTTCGACTACCAAAGTTCCAGCGGGCTTCCAAGCGCCGGCTGGCAACTGTTCGATCCGCAAGGCGCGCAGGTTTTCAGCGCCGGTTTGAGCAGTGACCGCGGGCCATTGGACCTGCTGGCCGGCACGTACACATTGCTGGTGGCGGGTTATATCAACGACCCCGGCAGCGGCAGCTACACCTTCAACGTCGCGCCAGTGAGCGACGGCTTGCAAGCCTTGACCCTGGGGACGACCGTGACCGGCTCCATCTCCACGCCGGGGCAGCGCCAGCAATACACTTTCACACTGCCCGGGCAACCTGGTGAACGGTTCGGGCTTCAGCACCGACAACAATTTGGGCACAGTGGCTGCGGGCAATTACACGCTGACGGTCTTCGCCAACAACAACAACGACGCCACCGGCAGCTATCAATTCCGGTTGTTCGACCTGGCCACGGCGTCGGCGCTGACGCCCGGCGCGCCGGTCAACGGAACATTGAATCCGGCCAATTCGGTGGTGGCGTACCAATTCACTCTCGCCTCAGCGGGAAAATACTTTTTCGATTACCAGAATTCCAGCAGCCTGCCAAACGCCTCGTGGAGGTTGCTCGACCCGCAAGGCGCGGCGTTTTTCAATATCGAGCTCGGCAGTGACGCGGGACCGTTCAACCTCCTGGCCGGCACCTACACGCTGCTGGTGCTGGGCCACATCAACGATCCAGGCAGCGGCAACTACACGTTTAACGTCGTGCCGGTGACCGACGGCTCGCAAGTCCTGACACCGGGCGGCACCGTCACCGGCTCAATCGCGGCGCCGGGACAGCAACAACGGTACACCTTCACGCTGTTCGCGGCGGCGCGGCTGTATTTTGATTCCCTGACCAACAACCCGCAGTTGCACTGGTCGCTCGATGGGCCGAGCGGCAACCTGGTGAACAACCGCAGCTTCACCGTATCGGACGCTCCAAGCATCGGCAATCCGGTGCTGGCGTTGTCGACGGGGAATTATACGCTGAGCGTTTCGGGCAACGGCGACACCACCGGCGACTTTCAATTCCGATTGTTCGATCTGGCCACAGCGACGTCGCTGACACCGGGCACGCCGGTCAATGACACGTTAAATCCCGCCAACGCGACCAAAGCGTACCAGTTTGCGGTGGGTTCGACGGGCAGATACTTTTTCAACTACCAGAACTCCAGCGGACTGAACAACACCCGGTGGCGTTTGATTGATCCTTACAACGACATGGTGTTCAGCACTTCGCTGTTCACCGACCAGGGCCCGCTGCTCTTGGGCCGTCCGGGCACCTACACCCTGCTCGTCGAAGGATATATCATCGACGTGGGAAGCGGGACTTACGGTTTCAACGTCGCGCCGGTGAGCGACGGTTTGCAGGCCTTGACCCTGGGCAATGTCGTGAGCGGGGCGATCGCCACGCCGGGAATCTAACAACAGTACACCTTCACGCTGTTCGCGGCGGCGCGGCTGTATTTTGACTCCCTGACCAACAACGCGCAATTGCGCTGGTACCTGGACGGGCCGACGGGCAACGTGGTGAACAACCGCAGCTTCACCGCATCGGACGCGCAAAGCATCGGCGGCAATCCGGTGCTGAGGTTGCCGGCGGGGGATTACACGCTGACCGTTTCGGGCAGCGGCGACACCACCGGCGGTTATCAATTCCAGTTGCTGGACCTGGCGGCGGCGTTGGCGCTTACACCGGGCACGCCGGTCAGCGACACGTTGAATCCGGCCAACGCGACGAAGGCCTACCAGTTCACCGCGGCGGCGGGCGACCTTTACTTCTTTCCCTATTTGGGGTCCAGCGGACTGAACAACACCTGGTGGCGTTTGATCGATCCCTACAACAACATTATTTTCGGCCAACCTTTCAACAGCAGCGTCGGCACCAACTCTCTGTCTGCCGCGGGAACCTACACCGTGCTGATCGAGGGATACATCGGGGACAACGGAGTGGGAACCTATGGATTCAATGTCCAACCCGCCGGCAACGTGCCGCCGACGACGTTCACTGGCACGCCGCTAACCATCGGCAGTTTGGTCAGCGGCACCCTGGCTGCCGATGCCAACACGGATGCTTACACCTTCACGCTTGGCGGGAGCGCAAATCTTTATTTCGATGCGGGGACGGGGTTCAATGTCAATTTCCGGTGGTCGTTGCGCGGGCCCGCCGGTTTGGCGGTCAACAGCCGCTCCTTCTTAAACTCCGACGGCGCGGACATCACTGACCCATTGCTGGCGCTTCCGGCGGGCAGCTATCAACTTACGGTCACGGGTGCGACGGGCACCTATAAGTTTGCTTTGTTGAACTTCACGAACGCGGCGGTATTCGCGCCGGGGACCATGGTGAGCAACACCCTGAGTCCGGCCAACAGCACGGTGTTTTACCAGTTCAACGGGAACGCGGGTGACCGCTATTACTTCAACGGCCAACCGACCAGCGGTTTCTCGCAGACTCCGTACTGCCGTCTCTACGCGCCGCTGGGCAACATTGTCATGGCGCAGAATATTAACGCGGACGTGGACACATTCACCCTGCCGCAGACGGGGACTTACACGGTGACGGTCGAGGGCAGGGTTTTCGACAACAACGCCAGTGGCAACTATGCGTTCCCATCGGCAGCACGATCAGCAACTCGATTCCGGCGCCCGGCCAGCGCAATGTCTATACCTTCACGCTGCCCGCGGCGGCGACGCTTTACTTTGACGCGCTGACGAATGCGAATTTCAACTGGCGGCTGGACGCGGGGTGGGGACAGGTCATCGACTGGCGTTCTTTCTCCGGTTCCGACGCCAATGGCATCGGCAATCCGGCGCTGCCGCTGGCAGCGGGCGACTACACATTGACGGTGGCCTACAGCGGCTTTGCGGGGACGGGGGCCTATCAATTTCGATTGTTGAACTTCACAAACGCGACGGTGTTCACGCCGGGAAGC
>QHPW01000219.1:2178-2882 GCA_003219675.1 Verrucomicrobiota bacterium | reverse complement strand
TCACCCTGCCGCAGACGGGGACCTACACGCTGACGGTGGAAGGACGGATTCACGACAACAACGCCAGTGGCAACTATGCGTTCAATCTGGTGCCGGAGAGCTATCCGACCAACGCGCTGGCCATCGGCAGCACGATCAGCAACTCGATTCCGGCGCCCGGCCAGCGCAATGTCTATACCTTCACGCTGTCATCGGCGGCGACGCTCTACTTTGACGCGTTGACCAACGGCAATTTTAGCTGGCGCCTGGACGCGCCGTGGGGACAGGTCATCGACTGGCGCTCGTTCAACAGTTCAGACGGCACGGACATCAATAATCCGGCGCTGCCGTTGGCGGCGAGCGACTACACGTTGACGGTGGCCTACAGCGGTTTTGCGGGAATGGGCGCCTATCAATTTCGATTGTTGAACTTCACGAACGCGACCGTGTTTACGCCGGGAAGCGTGGTGAGCGGCACGCTGAGTCCGGCCAACGCCACAGTGTTTTACCAGTTCAACGGGAACGCGGGTGACCGCTACTACTTTGACGGCCAGCCGGCAAGCGGATTTTCTTACACAACGCTCTGCCGGCTTTACGGGCCGTTGGGGAACATCATCCAGTCGGTGGGCGTCAACAGCGACGTGGACACGTTCACCCTGCCGCAGACGGGGACCTACACGCTGACGGTGGAAGGACGGATTCACGACAACAACGCCAGTGGCAAC
>QHPW01000219.1:0-2168 GCA_003219675.1 Verrucomicrobiota bacterium | reverse complement strand
TGGTGCCGGAGAGCTATCCGACCAACGCGCTGGCCATCGGCAGCACGATCAGCAACTCGATTCCGGCGCCCGGCCAGCGCAATGTCTATACCTTCACGCTGCCCGCGGCGGCGACGCTCTACTTTGACGCGCTGACGAATGCGAATTTCGAGTGGCGGCTGGACGCGGCGTGGGGACAGGTCATCGACTGGCGCTCTTTCACCGGTTCCGACGCCAATGACATCGGCAATCCGGCGCTGCCGCTGGCGGCGGGCGACTACACGTTGACGGTGGCCTACAGCGGCTTTGCGGGGACGGGGGCCTATCAATTTCGTTTGTTGAACTTCACGAACGCGACCGGGTTTACGCCGGGGACGGTGGTAAGCAGCACGCTGAGTCCGGCCAACGGCACGGTGTTTTACCAGTTCAGCGCGAACGCGGGCGAGCGTTACTACTTTGACGGGCAGACCGCGAGCGGGTTCACTTCCATACCGCTCTGCCGCCTCTACGGGCCGTTGGGTAACATACTCCAGTCGCAGAATGTGAACGCCGACCTCGACACCTTCACACTGCCGCAAACCGGGGTTTACACGATGACAGTGGAGGGACGGGTTTACGACACGGACACCAGCGGCAACTACGCCTTCAACCTGGTGCCGAATCCTGTCGTGCCGCCGCAACCGATCTTCACGACAAACGCTTCGCCGGACCTGATTGTTTCGACCGTCACAGTCACACCCGGCGGGCTCCAAACCGGCGGCTCGGCCACGGTGCATTGGACGGACAGCAACGCCGGTGACGGTTCCACCAGCAGTTCGTTCATCGACCGCGTCACCATTCGCAACGCGGCGAACCTCGTCCTGGTTGACGCGTTTTTGGCGTACAACGAAGCCGACGCCGGCAACGGCCCGATTGCCGCCGGCGACAGCCGCAACCGGCAGTTAACCGTCACCCTGCCCGACGGCACGAACAGTGCCGGCATGCTGCAGGTCACCGTCATCACCGATGCCCAGAACGGCGTCGCCGAAAGCAACGAAGCGAACAACTCTTCAAACACCAGTGTGAGCGCGACGCTCGCGCCGTACCCGGATTTGCTCGTGGACAACATCGGCACCACACCGGCCAGCGCCTGGCTGCCCGGATCCGCCGTCACCATCAACTGGCGGTTGACGAACTCCGGCGCGGGCATCGCCGCTACAAACTGGGTGGACAGTGTGGTCGTCCGCAACACGAACACCGCGCAGGTTATCTTTACCACGACGACGAACTACAACCTCGCGGACGCGGGTAATGGCGCGATTGCATCCGGGAATTTCCGCAACCGCTCCCTGTCATTCACCATGCCAACGGACGCCAACGCCTACGGCGCGTTCGCTGTCACGGACTGGGTGGACAGTGTGGTCGTCCGCAACACGAACACCGCGCAGGTTATCTTTACCACGACGACGAACTACAACCTCGCGGACGCGGGTAATGGCGCGATTGCATCCGGGAATTTCCGCAACCGCTCCCTGTCATTCACCATGCCAACGGACGCCAACGCCTACGGCGCGTTCGCTGTCACGGTTACGGTGGACAGTGCGGGCCAGGTCTTTGAATACAACGCCGGCGGCACCGCGGAGTTGAATAACGCCGCGACGCTCGCGGTCATTTCCGCGCCTGACCTGGCGCCGAGCGCTCCGGCGGTTTCGCCCGCCGGCCCAGTCCAGTCCGGCGACATCCTCACGATCAACTGGACGGACCGGAACGACGGGACGGTGGACACGGGCAGCGGGTTCAGCGACCGCCTGGTTGTGGTCAATACCGACACGGCGGAGACGCTGCTGAACACGACGGTTTTTTACAATCCGGGCGCGGCCGGCAACGGCGCGATCCCGCCGGGAGGCTCGCGACCGCTTTCGACGACACTGCAACTGCCCGACGGCCCGCGTGGCGTCGGCGCGCTGCAATTCACGGTCACGGCGGACACGTTTAATCAACTGCCGGAAGCCAACGCGGGCGGCACTGCCGAGGTCAACAACACGGCGAGCACGACGGCCGTTTCATCGATCGCCGCATATCCCGACCTGCAAGTGTTCGCTATGAACGTCCAACCCGCCACGCTAGCGTCGGGGACCAACGTGACCATCCAGTGGCAGGATACGAATAGTGGCAATGCAACGGCGTCGGCGAACTGGTATGACCGCGTC
>QHPW01000050.1:5853-37045 GCA_003219675.1 Verrucomicrobiota bacterium | reverse complement strand
TGCTCTGGCTGACGTGGTCTTTGTATTCCACCTCGGCCTTCGCGAGCGCCGTGCGGCACGGAATGCTCCAGTAAACCGGTTTCTTTCCGCGATAGACAAATCCTTTCTCAACGATATCAGCGAACAACCGCAATTCGTCCGCTTCATATTCCTTGTTCAGCGTGAGGTAAGGCGTGTCCCAATCGCCGAACACGCCAAGGCGCTTGAACTGATCGCGTTGAATATCGATGTATTTTCGGGCGTAGGCATCGCAGGCCTTGCGAATTGTGGCGGCGTCGAATGATTGTTCCGCAGGCGAGGCGCCGGCGCTCCCCTTTCGCATTTCCTGGGAAACCTTGAATTCGATCGGCAGACCGTGGCAATCCCAGCCCGGCACGTACGGCGCGCTGAAGCCGCGCAGGCTTTTGTATTTGACGATGATGTCTTTGAGAATCTTGTTGAGCGCGTTGCCGATGTGGACGTCGCCGTTGGCGAACGGCGGGCCGTCATGAAGGACGAACTTCGCGGCGCCGGCGCGCGCGGCCTGGATTTTTTTGTAGAGCCCGGTGTTTTGCCATTTCTTGAGCCATTCCGGTTCGCGCGCGACCAGATCGGCTTTCATGGGAAAGTCGGTTCGAGGCAGGTTCAACGTGTCTTTGTAGTCCATTGCCATTCTCAAGGAAGGCGCACGGTATCAGCGGTGCTCACGAGTGTCAACGGAGCGGCTTGCCAGACCGTGTCCTGATCTGCTTAAGGTGGGTGCGCCGCTGCCGCGGCGCACGGCGGTGCCGCAGCACCGCCGCCACCAAATCAGGACACTGCCGCTTGCCAGGAGGTGTCTTGATTTCAAAATCCAAATTGTAGCGGCGCTGTGGGCGCCGTTTTCGGCGGTCACACACCGACGCTGCAACCAAATTAAGACAGGGGCGGTTGCCTGTTCCCGATACCGTTTGGCGGCGCGCGACTCCATGAACCCTGGGTGGGGCGAGACTCCGTCGAGCCCTGATTCTCTGTCGTTGTGCGATCAGGCTCGACGGAGTCTCGCCCCACCGTTCATGGTCCGGATACGCGATTGTGACGTCGTGGAAGTCTTCCATGAACCCACCGTTCGACGCGACAATCCAGCGCGGCGAAGTTGCAATTACCGATTAAATCGCTACCTTCGCCGCATGGAAAAACGGGAAAAACCGGCGCTGGACGCGGAATTGAAGCGTCGCATTCAGGAACTGATCGCTTACAAAGGCGGGGGACACAACAGCGACCTGGTCGAGGACGTTGTGGAAAATGCGCTGAAGCTGCTGCATGACGTGGAAGACCGTGGCGACGTGCGCGTGATTCAGACGGCGATTCGCGAGCTGCGTTACGCCTTCAAACTGTTTGCGCCTTACTCCCATACGCGGAAGGTGACGATTTTTGGATCCGCCCGCACACAATCGAGCAAAACCGAATACAAACAGGCGGTCGAGTTTGCGCGAAAAATTGCCGACGCCGGCTTCATGATCATCACCGGCGCGGGGCCGGGCATCATGCAGGCAGGCCATGAAGGGGCCGGCCCGGAAAAGAGTTTCGGCGCAAACATCCGTCTCCCCTGGGAACAGGCGGCCAACCCGATCATCCAACACGATAAAAAACTGATCACATTCAAGTATTTCTTCACACGGAAATTGATTTTCCTGCGGCACTCGGACGCCGTCGTGCTGTTCCCCGGCGGCTTCGGCACGCTGGACGAAGGCTACGAAGCGCTGACGTTGATGCAAACGGGCAAGAGCCGGCTGATGCCGCTGGTGCTCATCGACCGGCCGGGCGGCACTTACTGGAAAACCTGGAACAAAAACGTCCGCGAGCATTTGCTGCGCAACCAATTGATTGCCGAAGACGATCTGCACCTGTATCAGATCACCGACGACACCGATCAGGCGGTGAAATGGATCACGCGGTTTTATCGCAACTATCATTCGATGCGTTTCGTCAGGGACCTGCTGGTCATTCGCTTGAACCACGCGCCCTCGCCGTCTGCGATTGACGGGCTCAACGAAGACTTCGCCGATATCGTCATGGGTGAGAAGATCCACGCGGTCGAGGCCACGCCCGAGGAAAGTGAAGAGCACGATGCGGTGGAGTTGCCGAGAATCGCCTTCGGCTTCAACCGGCGCGATTACGGCCGATCAACGGTGTTTGAAAACAAACGCCGCGATTCCCCACAAGGCGCAAACCAGGATGAGCGTCCAGAAAAGGAGCCGGTTGCGCGCCACTCGTTTTTCATAGCGCATCGGGCGCAGGCCCTGGATGCTGCCGGCGGCCAGATAGTTCACCAGTTTCGGGTTGTTGGCCGGCGGCCCATGCAAATGATTCTTCACCCTCCGCAGCGCGCCTGCCAGGTCGAACTTTCGGACGCCGAGTTCGGTGGCGTGCGAAGGCGGCCTTTCGCGTGCGGCCTGCGATTTCACCCGATCATGGTCCACTTGCTCGAACACCGTCTCGCGAGCGGGAGCGGGGGGAATGGCCGAGCCGTGCGGTCTGGCGGTGGACCGGAGGCGCGGGCGCGCCTGCGACTGCTGAAGCTCAGTGTCGAGCTGCTTGATCTGCGCTTCGAGCGCGGCAATTTCCGCAGTCAACGTGCGGGAACGCTCCGACAGAGGATCAACTTTCTTCTTAAACACGGCCATGCCAACGCTCATTTATGCCCGGTCAGAATGAAAATGAAAACGCCCAGCGCGGCCAGCACCGCCAGCACCAGCGGCCAGGTGAAGGCGAGGCCAATTTTACAAAGCCGAAAAAAGCCGAGTGCATCGAGCGACGGGCTGGTGGATTCCCCGGCCGGAGATTCCGCGTCCTGATCCGCCTGCGGACCGTTGAGCAACGCCCATTTCAGCCGGGCGGCATTCCATTCCATGCGGGCGTTGTCGATGACCGTCAGCGCGCGCGTCAGCTCCACGTTGTAATTCTCCTGCGTCCAGGTTTCTTCGTGGATGCTCTGGACTTTCGTGAGAGCGTCACGCAGTTCGCCAAGGGTCCTGGCCATTTGTTCGGCGTCGCGGCGCGCGTTGAATTCGGCCTCTTCCAGGAACCCCACGCCGCGCGTCAGGCTTTGCAGCACCTCCTCGCGCCCGGTCTGGAATTCAGAGCGACGCCGTCGCGCCTCCTCCAGAGCCGCGCGCTCGTGTTCCAGTTCTTCCTGCGCCCGCTTCAGCTCCATCAGCCGCTGCTGCGTTTCGGTGACGCGAGAGTCGAGTTCCTCCCGCGTGGGCGGACGGCCTGTCCCCCCGGTCGCCGAAGCGGCAAACGACGACTTCTGCGCAGCACGAAAATCGCCATCGACAAAATCGGTCTCGTCAAATTCCGAAGCCATGCCGCGACTTTAGTCGCCGTTGTGAAAGGTGTAAAGGAGAGGATTCGCAGATGGCTTACAGCTCGAACACGGCCACCCTGCGAAGGCCCAGCCTTAGTGGTATCCAGCCCAGCAACACCGACAGGAAAGCGAATCCAGCCCAACTGCCCGTCAACCCGCCAACCGTCGGCTCGCCCAACCGCGTCCATGACCAGGGCGAACCGACGGCCAGCAAGGTCACGGACGCGACGATGTAAAGAAAGCTGAGCACCAGGCAGAACGTGCCGCCGAAGCCGCTGACAATTTTGGTGGGATTGTCCTCCTTGAAGTTCGGATACAAGGCGCCCAGGCCGATGGCAAGCCCGTTCAGGGTGAAGGTCATGACCGCGACGGCGGCGACGAAATAGAGCGTCCGTCCCAAAGGCATCTTGAGCATATGACAGGAAAGCCAGATCAGTCCCATCGTGACGCAAAGCGAGGCAACGCTGGCCAGCCAATATTTGGTTTTGACGATGCGCACCAGACCCAGCGGCGCCAGCCCGACAATCCAGAGCCGTTTGCCCTCCAGCGAAAATTGCGGATAGACAAAGCGCGTCGTCAGCGTGGCCAGATTGAGAGAGCAGGCGCCGAGGTTCAGATACGAGACCAGGTGCACCCAGAACGGATGGTTCAGTTGTTGGGAAAAATGGCGCAGGTTGATGATGTAAGCGCCGAGCAGGCCGAACAGCACGAGCGTTTGGCCCCACTGGGTGGTGTCGCGCCAGAAAACGCGAATGTCTTTCACCAGCAGCGCGCGGATATCCGGCGGCACGACGCTCAAAACGCCGAGGGCGCGTTCGACACCGCCGCGGGCATAATTGAAGTTTCGCTGCCGCTCCTGCCAGGCGCGGAACCAGGTCCATTGCCAAAACACGCTGCCGCGGCTCTGCACCTTTGAAGCGGCGTCGTAAAAAAGACCGCCCATGCGCGTGAAGGCGAGGCTGCCGAAGAAGAGCGAGTGACTCAACAGGACCAGCGCGAAAAATCCCGCGCCACTCAGCGCCCCTTCCGACCATTGCAACACGCCGGCCGAAAGCCAGTAGCTGGGGAGCAGCGCGAATTGGGCGAACCGCGTTTTCATCAGCAGACGGTCCAGCACAGCCAACACGCGCGTTTCGAGCATTTCGTCGCTGATCGGCTCGGCCCTCAACCAGAACGCCGCGCCGACCAGCATCAGGACCGCCAGACCAACCGCGGCGACTTGAACGGCGCGCCGGTCCAGATAACGCGCCACGTTCACCGCCAACCACGCGCCGGCGACCGCAGGCAGGACGATGAAAAGCGCGATCAATACCGCGGTCGCCGGATAGAAATGCCAGGGCACATGGTTGGTCAGACCGTAAGCGCCCAGCAGCGGCGCGATCAGAAAGAGGAACGCCCATGACGCCAGCAGCGCCGATTCGATGAATTTCCAACGAAAGATGATTTGCGGCGGTATGGGCAGCGACAGCAGAAAGGTCGTTTCGCGGTTTCGGAAGAGGTTGGTGTAGCTGATGACCAGATTGCTGAACAACAGGAGCACGAACAGAAAGGCGAACAAAAGAAACATCAGCCGTTCAATCAACAGCGTGCCGAGGCCGGGAAAGTTCGCGACAAATTTCAGTCCCCGGCAGAAGAGCCAGAAGGCCAGGGCGGCGTAGCCGGCGATGAACAACCCGATCAACCCGGAGAGCAGGCGCGACTGTTCGCGCAGGGCTTTGACCCGGCGCCACGCTTGCAGCGCATTGACGCGGATCAGCAGAAGGAGCGGCGGCGCCCATTCCCCTTTGTCGGCCGCTTCGCGCGCCGCGCCTGAAACCTGGACGGACGTGGCCACGGCAATCAACGCATCACGGTTTTTTCCCCGCTAAAGCCGGCCTCATCCGCCGTGAGCGCCAGGAAGCTCTGTTCCAGCGCACCGTCCTGGCCGCTTTGCCGGCGCAACTCCTCGCTCGTCCCGACGGCGATCAGGCGTCCCTGATGAATGATGCCGATGCGGTCCGCCATTTCCTCGGCCACACTCAACTGATGGGTCGAGATAAAGATGGTCATGCCCTGTCGCGATTTCTCCTTGAGAACGTCCTTTAGCGCGCGCGCGTGGTGCGGATCGAGTCCAACCATCGGTTCGTCGAGCACGAACACCTCCGGAGCGTGCAGAAGCGCAGAGGCGATTGCGACGCGCTGGCGCGTGCCATGCGACAGTCCTTCGATCTGTTTTCCCAGGTACGGTTCGAGGTTGAACCGCGCGATCAGCTCGTTTGCGGCGGATTGGATGCGCGCCTCCGTCATTTGAAAGAGCTGGCCGGTGAAGCGAAAAAACTCCCAGGGCGTCAGCTTGTCGTAGAGGAACGGGAAATCGGGCACGTAGGCCAGCCGGCGGCGGGCTTCGATCGGCTGGGTTTGCACATCAAAGCCGGCCACGCGGGCCGAGCCGGAGCTCGGCTTGATGAGACCGGCGATGATGCGAATAGTCGTGGTTTTGCCCGCGGCGTTCGGGCCAAGCACGGCAAAGAATTCACCCCGGGGAACGGTCAGGGTGATGTCATCGACCGCCACGAGGTCGCCGAACCGTTTCAGGAGATGGATCAATTCAACCATGCCCGACGCGGCTTAAAGGTTCGTGAGGGCCTCGTTCAGCAGCAGCAGGCCGTTCGGCAATTCGACCCGCAGGATTTCGCCCACGCGGCTGACGATGACCACCACTTCGTAATGGCCCAGCAGCTGCGCCTGCAGGCGATAGACCCGCGCTCGAGAGTGCCCGATCTTCAACCAGTCGTTGCGAGCCGTCCATTTCAGTCCAGGCGAAAGATTTTTCTGCCGCTCCAGTCCGGCGGCCGGCCCCAGCAGGGCCGGGGGCAGCGGGCCGGCGAGTTCCTCGATCCACTTGCGCGGGTCGCGGAGTTCATCAAAAGCAAACGCGCGCGTCCAATTTCCGGTTTCGTCTTCGTACTTCAAGTCCAGCCTCTGGTCCGCGGCCGTCGCGTGGATCGTCCACACGCTCGGACGCGTGGCGACGCGCACCGACAGTTCGCGCCAGGCGTGATCCGTCGCGAACTCGAGGTGCAGATTGAAGCGGACCCGCGTGGCCGGCTGAGCGGGCAAAACATTGCCTTCGAGATCAATGGTGTAGTGGCTCAACTGTTTGACCATCCCTTCGGGCGAATAATCTTGACGGGAGATCTTGCCCGCGGCCAGTTCTTCGCCGGCGTTCGCACCCCATCGGCAGTAGCCGATTCTCTTTCCACTCGAACTGATTTCGAGCGTGGAATCGTCCGGCGCAGTGAGGATTTTCTGCCAGACGGCTTCCGTCGGCACCGCGCTGCCAAACTCCTTTCCGCCGCCGAACTCGGCGCGCCAGAGCAGCAGGTTCATGATGATCCAGAACAGGGCGATGAGCGGAAAATAAAGCCGGTTGAACATGAGCATCACTGCAAAGGGATGACGACCGTCTGGCCGGGCCGGAGCCGCCTGGGATCCATGCCGGGATTGGCGCCCAACAAACTCGCCAGCTTCACTCCGTAACTCCGCGCAATCGCGTAAGGCGTGTCTCCCGACCTGACGACGTGGCTTTTTGAGGCGGTGGTTGATCGCGCCGTTTCGTCGGAGGCAGGCGACGCCGTCGGGCGTTCGGCCGCCTGGCCGTACTGGACGGCCGGGTTTGATGCCGCCTGGGCGGGCAGGAGCGGTTTTGGGTTGGAAGGATTGACCGGGCTGAAGGCTGCCCCTCCGTTCGCCGCAGTTGCGGGGCGCAGCGCCAGTTGCGCTTTCAAATCCTCGAGCTGTTGGCGCAAGTCCACGTTTTCCCGCGCCAGGCGCTCGACTTCCCTTCTGACCAGCTCGTTGCCTGGCGTGTAAGGAACCTCTTTGGCCAGCGCGAGCTTGCAGTTATCAATATCCTGACGGATCAGGTCCGCGTTGTTCGCTTTTGGCCGCAGTGCCAGATATTTCTCAAAATGATAGATCGCCCGCGCCCAGTTTGTGCCGACGTTCTGGTAGTAGATCAGACCGAGTTCCAGGTGCGCCGCTGCGGAACGGGGATTTGTCTCGAGGGCCTTCTCGAATGCCTCAATGGCCGCGGTGTAATTCAGCGCGGTCCTGAGGCTTCGGCCCGCCAGATAATTCGGGTCTTTCTCCCCGTTCAAACCGGTCTCACCCGACGGGGAACAGCCGCTCCACCAGAGGCACCCCAAAACCAAAAGGGCCGCGCGCCGCGCCGAAATCAGCCGAGTCATGTGGCGAACCTAAACGAAGTGTCAGCCCGACGCAATCTTCAGCGTGGAAAGAGACAGCGGCGAATTGATACGAGTTTTCGCAGCTTGCACAAACTTTTTCACCCTGGGTAGTGGCACGGGCGTCCCGCCCGTGTGGCTGTCGCGGACCAGAAACACACGGGCGGGACGCCCGTGCCACTACTTTTTGGTTGCGGCTTGGCCGCTCTGCGAAATAGCCGCGCCCGATGGCGCGTTTGCGGCGGGGGCGTTCGTCGTCACACCCGCGGGCGCGGGCAGTCCGAGCCTGGTCCGGAGTTGGTTCATCAGGAGCGGAGGGTAATTCTGCTCAAACAGCCTCAGCGCCTCTCTTTTCATTTCGTCCAACGGAGGCAGCCCGATGCGCCCCTTTTGTTTTTCCGTCTCCTTCTGGTAACGCGCCCAGATTTTCTCCGCGAACAGTGCGTTGGCGGTCCCCTCGTCGTCCTCCCCGATGGCCAGGCTGTAATACGAGTTGATCAGAAAGCCCTCGACGGCCTGCTGCACTCGCGTTCGTGAAGTTTCGCTGATGTCTTCCGTCACTCGGGCCACGCAATAATCGTCCACGGTCAGGTCGGCGATCTTCTGCGGGGGCTTCGAGGGATTGCGCGCATCGTAGGCCGTCGCGTCGGGGTATTTCGCGATCAGATACTTCATCCACTGTTCGGCCTCGGAACGGCGATTGTGGGTGTAGAGGAAATAAACGGCATCTTTCATGAAGTTCCTGTGAGCCGTCGCGATGTTGTCGCGGAACTCGGGGTCTTCCGCCATCATCCTTTCGTAGGCCTTGTTGGCGCGGGGGATCATCGCGAGGTTGGGACCGACTTGATATTGCTTGTTGGTGCCGACAGTAATCTCGGTCAGGCGGCCTCGTTGAAAGGCCAGTTGCAACGGCTGGTAAATCTCCCGGCGCAGCGTGATCTGCTGCTCCTTCTTCGCCCGTTTCAACCCGAGCGTCGCCCAATAAATTGTATGCGCTTCCGGCAACCGCCATTCCAGCGGGCCATATTCATCGTCCACCTCCTTCATGTGGACGGGGTCGAGTTTATATTTTTCACGGAGGATTCCGGCGCGCTCCTTTTCATCGTCGGTTTGGGGATGGATCAGTGCCTGGTAATTCGTGCCGTGCAGCACCTGGTCCATTTCGCGCGCCCACCGGGTTTTGAAGTACACGTGGGCGTCGTCCAGGTCCTGACCGATCTTGTGCTGAAAAATCCAGCCTAATTCGCGGTAGATCAGCGGCTCGTCCGGGTTGTATTTCAACGCCTCGTCACGCAACAACTCGATTCCGCGCTGCACCCATTGCCAGCGGTCGCGCGGGTCGCTGAACTTGATCGAAATGTTGTAGGCCATGTCCCACGCCTGCACGATCCAGACGGTGGTGAAATGAGGCTGCAATTTGGTGATCCAGTCGGCGAGCTGGACCTTCTCAAAATACTTGTCCTCCTCCTGCAACTCCGCCGCGCGGAGCCAGAGCGCGTTGGCGATCAACCCGCGAAATCCCCCCAGCGCGACGGTGGTGAAGACCAGCACCGGCGGCGCGGTGCTGCCCAGCGGTTCGCCGCGGGTGACCCCCAGGTCAATGCGGTCGTGGTTCAACCGCCGCTGCAGGAGGCCCGACAACACCAGCAGGAGCCCCATCGAGGCGATGAGCGCCGGCTTGTAAAGTCTGGAGCGGGACCCGGTCATGCTATTGCGTCCCCTGGGCGGTCGCCAGTTCCCGGCGCGTGAAACTGATGATGCCGATCGCTGCAAACGCGCCCGCCATCAACAAAACGACCTGCATGAAGGCGCGGGCGAGTTCTCCCCAGCTCACACTCCGTCCCGTGCTCAACGAATCAATCGGAGAAAATCCGTGAACCAGGTTGATCACTTTCAACAGGCCTTTGAAGACCGGCAGCGCGACCAGGTCGAGGACCGTTGGAGTGTCCACGTGGCCGGTCTCATGATTGACCGCGGCAATGCCGCCTTCCTCCACGACCTGTTTCACCGTCCCGCTGGAAAGACCGACCACGAGCACGCCCAGCGAAACAAACGTGGCAACAGGAAATGACAAAAAACTTGCCGCCGACAATCCGATCGCAGCGAGCAGCGCGAGCCAGCAGCAGATGATCCCCAGCCCTCGAACGAAATTGATGCCAAATCCGCTTTCCGGGTAGAGCAGCTCCAAGCCGTCGTCGAGCGGGAAAAACAACGCGGTATCATTATAATTCAGGAAATCGATCGCCAGATCGCCGTTTTCATCCAGCAGGTCCGGCGGCAACGGCAGCTCATGGAACGTGTCGGCCGCCAGGCTCGGCTGCTGCGCCGCGTAGCGCCTGCCGTCGGGCGGGCCGATTTCCCAGGCGCCGAAGCAGGTGCCCGAAGAGATCGACTGCGCGACGAAGAATTTGAAGCGCAATTGCAGCGGCTTGTTGCGCAGCCGGTCTTTGAGCACACCGGCGCCGATGACCCAGCGGTTGCGGGCGCCGGGCGCGGCCACCTGGAACTGCGCTTTGACCCGTTCCCGAATCTGTTTGCGCACGAAGTCACGGTCCAGTTGTGCGACCTTGCCGTCCTTGAGCCGCTCCCGCAGTTGCCGCTCGACTTCTTCCTCCATGGCCGTCTTGTCCACTGCGGGTTTGAGCGATCCGCGCGCTACAAGGACTTCGTTGTGCAGCTTCTCTCGCGCCTCCGCGGGCAACTGCCGCGCGCGCCATTGCATAAGGAGATAGACCGCGGCGCCGGAGACGGCCAGCAGCAGGAGGTTCAGCAGCATGATGCCGGCCCATTTGCCGAGCCAGATTTCCCAGCGCGCGACCGGTTTCACTCGCGCGCCAGGGTGCCGCACGCCAGCCACAGCGTTGCGAAACCGAGCAGCGTCGTGATCGAGCCCAAGGTATAGGTGAGCAGGATCTGCGTGAAGCCTTGCGCCGTGCCGTCGTGCTTGATAATCACCGGTAATCCGACGACCGCGCCGAGCAGCAACACCGCCAGAATCTGTACCAGCCGGTAACGGAACGCGGCCTTCAAAGTCAACCTGGCGATGGCGAAGAAGGGTTGCATCAGAAGCAATCCAGATTTCAAATCACGAATTTCAAATCCTTCGGCGTTACTTCGGTTTGCCCAGCAGCGACGAGAGTTTTTCGTTCGCTTTGTCGATCTTCTCGGCGGCTTTGGCGGCTTCGGCCCGCTTTTGATCCGCCGGCGCGGGTTCCTTGGGCCTGGCCAGTTCCTCCAGTTTGCCGTGATCCACGGTTTCCTGCTGCGTCGGTGTTGCGGCTTCCGTTGCGGCGGCCGGCTGCGTCAATCGTTCGAGAATTCTCTCCGACGGTGACGGGGCCTCGGCATCGCCCCGAAGGTAGGCGGCGACCCGGCTGCCGGAGGTCGCGCCCGAGGTCTCTGCTTCGCTTGCCCGCGCTTTCTCGACCACGCCGAGGAAGTAGCTCTCCAGGTTTTGTGTCGGCGTGTCGATGCGCACTTTGTCCTCCGCCACATCCTGCCGGATGATCTCCAGAACGCGCTGCAAGGCTTCGCGACGGAGCACCGGCGCGGTGATGCGGATCGAATCCGCCTGGGCGAGCAGTTCTTTCAGCGCGCCCATGGCCTGGACTTTCCCGCCGTAGTAAATCACGACACGATCACAAACGTCCTCGACGTCGGCCAGCAAATGGCTGCTCAGGATGACTGTCTTGCCGCGGCGGGCCAGCGCCAGAATCAAATCTTTCACCTCGCGGCAGCCGATCGGGTCGAGGCCGGAGGTCGGTTCGTCCAGAATCACGAGATCGGGATCGTTGATCAGCGCCTGCGCCAGCCCGATGCGTCGCTGCATGCCTTTGGAGAACTCACCTACCATGCGGCGGCGCGCCTGTTTCAGCCCGACCATCTCCAGCAGTTGCCCGGCGCGGCGCCGGCGCTCGCCGTTCGGGAGATCAAACAGGCTGCCAAAAAAGTCGAGCGTCTCGCTCGAATCGAGGTAGCGGTAGAGATAGGACTCCTCCGGCAGATAACCGATGCGCGACTTGGTCGCGACGTGCCGCGGGGAATGGCCGAACACCTCGATGTGGCCTTTTGTCGGATACAAAAGACCGAGCAACATTTTGACGGTCGTGGATTTGCCGGAGCCGTTGGGTCCGAGCAAACCGAAGACTTCGCCCCGGCGAACTTCGAAATCCACGTTTTCCACCGCCTTCGCCTTGGGCCGTCCCCAGAAGTCTTTGAAGATTTTTGTCAGCCCGCGGACAACGACGATGTTTTCATCCATAAGCTCTAGGCTGGTCGCGGCGCCAGTTCCGGCACGGCTTCGGATTTGCGACCTGCGCCTTTGTCCGTCGCTTCCGCTGACACCGCCTGAAACGGTTCCAGTTCTTCACCCAATCGGACCAGTCGCGCGCTGTTGAACACCACGATCAACGAACCGGCGTTGTGGAGAATGGCGGCGATGATGGGGTTCAAATAGCCGAAAGCGCCTGCGGTCCAGCCGCCGATAATGAAGAAAACGCCGAACAGGAAGTTCTGATTGATGACGGCTCGCGTCTGGCGCGACAGCTTTACCAGGAACGGCAGCCGGCGCAGGTCGTTGTTCATCAGCGCGATGGTCGCGCTGTGGATGGCCACTTCGCTGCCCGCCGCGCCCATGGCGATGCCCATGTCGCCCGCGGCCAGCGCCGGGGCGTCGTTGACACCGTCGCCCACTACGGCGACGCGATAGCCGCGGCTTTTCATGTCGCGCACAAACTCCACCTTGTTTTGCGGGAGACACTCGGCGACGACTTCTTCACAACCGATCTCGCGCGCCACGCGTGTGGCGACCGGCTGGCGGTCGCCCGAGACCATCGCGATACGGCGGACGCGGTTCTGCTTCAACGTGGCGAGCGCTTCTCGCGCCTCGGAGCGGGTCTGGTCCTGAAGGCCAATCCAGCCGATGCACTGTCCGTTGCGCGCGACAAAAATCAGGCTGAACCCCTCGGTCTCGTTGAGGTCCACCGGCTTCATCAAATCATCCTTTATGCCGTTGTCCTTGAGCCATTGCGCGCGCCCAATGATGATCTCCACGCCGTCCACCTTCGCCTTGATGCCACGACCGGCGGCCTCCGCGAAGTCCTTCGGCTCGGCCAACGGCACGCCGGCTTCGTCGGCGAGTTGCGCCAGCGCCTTGGCGGTTGGATGATTGCTGTATTTCTCGGCCGAGGCGGCGATGCGCAGCAGTTCGGCCGGCTTGGTTTCACCCAGCGGCGCGAGGCGGCTGACCGCCAGTTTGCCGGTCGTGAGCGTGCCGGTCTTGTCGAACACGAAAGCGTTGATGCGCGCGGCCAGCTCGATGTCGCCGACGTTTTTGATCAAAATGCCGAGGCGCGCCGCCGCCGAGAGCGCGGCGACCATCGCCGACGGTGAGGCGAGGATGAAAGCGCAAGGGCAACCGATGACCAGGACGGTGATCACGCGGTCGAGATCCCTGGTAAAAACCCAGACCATCGCGCCCAGAACCAGCACCAGCGGCGTGTAATAGACCATGTATTGGTCAATGATGCGCATGATCGGCAGTTTGGTCTTCTCCGCCGCCAGGATCAGTTCGCGCACCCGCCCCAGGGTTGTGTCCTCGCCCGCCCGGGTGACCCGCACTTCCAAAACACCGGTCAGATTCTGCGTTCCCGCAAACACCTCGTCGCCGGGCTTCTTGTCCACCGGCAGCGATTCGCCGGTGATATTGGCCTGGTTGAACGAACCCTGGCCGCTGACAATGACGCCGTCGGCCGCGACGTTGTCGCCGGGGCGAATGCGAATCATGTCGCCGACGGCCAGATCTTTCGCGGCGACTTCCTCTTCGGTTTCGGGAGTAGTGGAACGGGCATCTTGCCCGTCCGAAACGGGCGGGACGCCCGTCCCACTACGCTTGATGCGGCGCGCTTTGGTGGGCGTCAGTTTGATGAGTGATTCAATCGAGGCGCGCGCGCCCGCGGCGGTGCGCGTCTCGATCAGTTCGCCCAGCAGCATGAAGAAGGCGATGATGCCCGCGGTCTGGTAACCGCCGATCTGCGATTCACCCGAGGCAAAAGCGGCCAGCACGGCAATGGCCACCAGTTCGTTGATGCTGAGGATGCCGCGTTTGAGGTCCTTGACCGCCGTCGCGACGATCGGCCAGCCGAGCGTCATGGCGCCCAGCATCGCGCTTAACCCGGCCACCAGGCTCCCTTTTTCAAAAAGCCATTCCACCAGGAAGGAGTTGGCGACGAAGATCACGCCAATGACCATCTGCCACAACCGCACGGGAATGTGCTCGTGCTCGTGATCGGCACGCGCGTGGTCGTGATGATCGTGTTCCTCGCGGCTCATCAATGAAGTCACTTGCATTCGACTTTACTCCGGTTTCGGTGTTTCTTTTTTCGGCACTTCCGGTTCTTTGCCTAACTGTAACCGCAGTTCCCACGGTTTGCCATCGGGGCGTTCCGGCAGGAACACCTTGTACTGGGCGTTGGTCAGAACCCGCCCCATTGTCTCCGAGAGCAGCCGCTGTTTGAACAATTCCGGGCCGGCTTCGTAAACCGGGAGCAGTTTCTGGAACCGGTCCGCTTCGGCCGCGACGGTCGCCATCAGGTAGTTGCTGGAAGTCATCGCGCCGCGCAGGGTCACTGTGGCGTCGCCCACGGCCTTGTTGGTCGCTCCACGCGCGTAGGTTTCGGCTTCCTGGAGTTTGATGTCCCCCTGTTGCTGCGCCTTGGTGACGTTGTTGAAGGCATCGGCCACGTCCGCCGGCGGTTCGGTCTCGGTGCGGACCTCACCCGACTCGAGTTTCACCCCGAGTTTCAATTTATCAATCATTTGTTTCACCCGGGAGTGCACCACTTCCTGGAAAGCCAGCTTGTTGCCATAAAGCGCGTCATCGGCGGTGAAGCGGGCGGAAGCGTAGAACAGCGCGTTGTCCAGAACGTGCTGCAACAGATTCGTCGCATTGGTGAAGTTGAACATGTAACTGACCGGATCGCTGATGCGATAGCTCAGCGTGGCGCGGGCATGGATGATGTCGCCGTCGCCGGTCAAGGTGTAGCCGTCCACGCCGGCGCGCAGCAGGCCCTGCGGCTGCGGTCTCCGGCCGATCGCGGCGTCCTCCGGCGTCTGGAAATACCAGCCGGCGGTCGAAGCGACGGTATGAGTTTCGCCGACCGGCACGTAAACCACGTCGTCAATCGGATAAGGAAATTTCCAATGAAGGCCGGGCTTGAGCAGTTGCCCGTCCCCGACGCCGACGGCCTTGCCGAAGCGCAGTTTGATGGCGATCTGATTCGGTTTGACCGTAAAAACGCCGGACAGAATGAAAGCCGCCACCAGCGCCACCATCAGCAGTTTGACGACGTTGAAGCTGCTGCGCAACGCTTCGGACAGCGCGCGAGCGCTGGCATCTTCGACGCCGTGGGCAGGGTCCGGGGTTGTCGCCGGCCGCGGCCTGGCCGTTTCGCGCGCGCGCTCGTGTTCGGGATGTGAAGGGTCGTTATCCATCGTTCTTATTTACTTTTTCGATGGACTGCCGCCGTTTCCGCCGGCGCCATTCAACAGATTGAACGGCGGCGTCTGCGTTCCAAGGATGAGATAAGCGCGGTCTTTGAGCGATTGCTCGATGGCGTTGAGCTGCATCAGGAAAATTGCCAGATCCGGTTTCCTCCCGAAGGTTGCGTAGTATTCGGACGCTTTGGCGTCGGCCTCGCCGAGGATCTTCTTCGCCTGGCCCGAAGCCTCGGCCAGGATTTTGTTCGCCTGCGCGTCCGCCTCCGCGCGGGTGGTTTTCGCGTCGCGGTCACCTTCACTTTGGTATTTGGCGACCAGCCGCTGGCGTTCGGCCCGCATGCGCTCGAACACGGTGCTGGTGATGCTCTCCGGGAGGCCAAGCTGTTTGATCCCCAGAGTCTCAATGGCAATGCCGTAGGTTGTTTTGACCTGCGCCTGAACGGCGTCGAGCATTTCCTTCTCGATCTGGTCGAACTTCAGCTCGGCCTGGTTTGTGGAGACCAAATCGCTGAAGTTGTACCGGCTGATGATCCCGCTCTTGGCGTTGCGGATGACCTGTTCCAGGTTCTGTTCGGCCTTGGTCATGTCCCCATTGAAGCTCTCGAGGAAAACTCTCGGAACGGCGATGCGCCAGCCTGCATAAACGGCGATCACCAGGTTGATCTGGTCCCGGGTGATGGTCTGGTCGAACTTGCGTTCGAAGGTTTGCATCCGGTTGTCGAACTCATAAACCTTCTGGATCGGCCAGGGCAGCCGTCCTTTCAAGCCGGGTTCGGTGATGCTGCGGGAGAATTTGCCAAAGGTCGTGACCACGGCCACCTCGGTCTGGCGCACTTGAAAGGTGAACAACATACAGACAACCATCACCAGCAGCACCCCGCCGGTGACCAACGTGATTGGATTTCGTTTCATATTCGCAAACTCAAAGTCATTTGTTCGTCGGCGACGATTTGTTGGCGTCCGGCGGCAGAATCGTTCCGCTCACCAGATCCGGCCGGATTTTTTCCTCCAGGTTCAGGATGAGAATGTCCTGTGTGTTGGTGGCGGTTAACACATATTTGCGGACGGGTTCCAGAGCACGCGCCAGGGTCTCGAGCCGGGAACGCTGGGTGTAAACGGACGGGGACGCTTCGTAAGCGGTGATTTGATTTGTGAAACGAGCGGCCTCGGCCTCGGCGAGTGCGACCTTGGTCACCGCCGCGTTGTGCGCCTGGGCAAGGGTGGTTGTTGCCTCGGCCTGCGCGCGCGGAATTTTTTCCGCCGCGTACGCCAGCGCATACAGGATGTTGGTCTGTTTCTGCTGAAAGGCGCTGACGACCTGTTCGAAGGCCGCCGCCACGGGGTATTGTTTATTCCCGAGCGGCGGGTGGATGTCCTGCAAACCGGCGAAGATAATGTTCACGCCGAGTTTCGCCTCGTTGGCCCGGGCCTGCACGCGACGGCGGATTTCCTCTGCGGCGGCAAGACGCCCGCTCGACATGATGTTTTCCATATCGACGTTGACGAGGTAACGAACCACTTCGCGGTTGGCCAGCTCCTGGAGCGATTCATCGGAGTTCGCGTGATTGTAGGCCCACGCCGGAAGGTTGGTGATTTGATATTGAAACGGAATGCTCACCGTCAGGAGATTCGCAGGGACTGCCTTTTCGTTGGTGTCCGCGCGGGCGACCTGGCCGCGACTGGCCACCAGCATCCCCGGCATCTCGGAGCCTTCGCCTTCCCTGCTCTTGAAGTGCGGCCGGGTCCAGAGCACGGTCCGGTCTTTTTCCAGATCGGGGTCCGGCATCTCGCCCACGATAAAGCTTTGGATCTGCCGCGTCTGGTAGCGATAAACGATGTCAATCGGCCATGGCCATTTGAAATGAAATCCCGGTTCCAACACGGCGCGGCCGCCGGCGGGCCGGCCAAAGTGCTCCAGCAGCCCCTGCTCGTTCGGCTCGATGATGACGAACATCGTCGAGAGAAACAACGCGCCGAGTTGAAGCAGAAGGATCAAAAGCATCGCCTCTTTGAGAAACTTGAAGACCCAGGTTTCGGAAACTTTGAAGCCGAACTGGTAGTCGAGCGCCTGCGCCGCGGTGGTGATCAGCCCGCCGGGCTGGCCGAGCAGGCCGATGAGCCGGCTCTCGTAAAGCAGCCGCGCCGCCTGGCCTTTGACCCGCGGACGATAAACCTCAAGCACCAGGCCCACGAGTGTTTCCACCGCCGTCAACCCAAGCACCACGCACAAACCGTAAGCGGTGTATAAATCAATTCTCGCGAAGCCAAAAAAGGCCGCCGCCTCCGTCCCCGCCGCAAGGAAGCAGATGAACGCGCCCAGCACCAGGTAACCCGCGCCGGGCCGCAACAGACGCTGGCCCTCGAGCCGGGCCAGACCGGACGAGTACTTGCCCAGCAGAAACAGAATCAACGCGAACAGCGCATACAACGCCATGGCGACGGGCGCGTGGTCGGGTTTCGGCGGCGAGGTCTTGCCGAGCCATTTCCAGAACCCCCAGACCGCCCCGGCTTGCAGCAGGAACAACAGCGCGGTGAACGCCGGCAGGAGGAATTTTTCAAACTGCTCGCGCGAACGTCTCGCGGCGAACGTTTCCGCCTCCTCCGTGAACAGCGCCGACGCGCTTTTGGTCCGCTTCAGCTCTTCGAATTCGAGTTTTTCCAGGCGCTCGCGCTCTTCGAGCCGCATCTGGAAATAGCTGCCGATGGCGACCAGAAAACCAAGCGCGAGAAAGGCGACGCCCACGGTGCCGGTCGCGGTGGCGGCGTAGCGGGCCACCACGGCGCTCACGGCGCCGATCACCAGCAGGAGGACCCAGTTGAGGGCTCCGATTTGTCGGATGCTTCGTTCCATGTTCAACTCAGTTCCCGTTCCTCAAACAGCAGTAGTCCCAACGCCAGCGAAGCCAGGAGATAACAGATCATGTATCCAAATGCCCGTCCCACATAGCTCCACGGAATCTGATTTTTCGCTTCCAGGGCATCGGCGAGCCAGAAAAGCTGCCAATTCGGCACGACCGTGTAAAGCACAGAAGCCCACCAGCGCCCCCCCATGCCGGCCCGGCTTAGCTGAAGTTTGTCCTCCGGGTTGAGCGATTGCTGTTCGGTTGGATCCAGCCGGCCGTCCTTGTTCCGGTCATACTTTTCCGCCACTGCTTTCAGCAGCCTTTTCTGGTCGCCGGTCAATTGCGGGTTGTCCAGTTCCGCCTGGAGGCTCGCCATCCAAACCGGCTCGGCACGGCGGCCGAACAGGTAGTCCGACATCAATCCGAGCAGAAAGACGCCGGTGCAAATCGCCAGCGTCGGAATCATGTCGAGTCGTGTGGAGCAGGCGAGCGCCAGGCCGGCGAGGACAAACAGCGCGAACAGAATCAGAATCGCCGCGGGCACAAGCCGCCAGTCGATCTCGTTCGGAGCCAGGCCGAAGCGGTTGGTTGTTTTGGTAAAATTAGCGATCACCACAAACGCCAGCGTGGCCATCGTGACCACCGCCCCCACCGCGTTCGCGACAAACGGCCGGCGCAAAAAATAATTGATCAATCCGGCGGCCGCGTAGCCGAGCGCCATCAGGCCGCAAAAAATTCCAAGCGACCGCGTGTCTGCATCGCCGTAAGCGTCGAACGCCATCCGGCTGGCGAGCAGGGCGCTGAGCGCGTTCACGTAAGTCAGCACCGTCAGCGCCGCTGCCAGCCCCAGGTATTTGGCCAAAAGAAATTGCGCGCGGCCCACGGGCTTCGCCAGTACGGCCAGCGCCGTGCCAAAGCGCACCTCGCGCGCGACCGAGGCCGACGCATTCAGCACCGCGCCAAACAATCCGGACAGCAGCATCACCGCCAGGGTGCTGTCCTTGACCAGTTTGGGGTCGTCGCCGAAACCGAAATAGGGGACCGCCGCCAGGAAAACGCTGAACACGGCCGAGCAGGTCATCAGCAACAGGAAAACCGGCTGCCGCACCAGTTCCATGAAGGCATTGCTGGCGATGGTGAAAAACGGTCGCATCTCAACGGTTCATCAGGTGCCACAGGTTACGAATCCGACGCCCGATTGCCAATGGTTATCCCCATCACGGGCGGACGGAAGGAACCGGTTGCACCGGGAAGTTACTCGGAACTGCACCTCCTTGAGAACTGTGCGTCTGCCTGCACACCTGAAGAAACCGGTTGCTCGAAAATGCAAAACAATTGCGTTTGATGGCATGATGCCATGAACCGGGTGGGGCGAGACTCCGTCGAGCCCTGATTGCTGACGCCGGGAGAACAGGGACGGAGTCTCGCCCCACCGTTCCTGGTCCCAAACCAGCGAATCGAGTACAAGCTGACACTTGATGACACTTGAGCGGCGACACGCTAGTCTCGCGCCGCATGAGCCGCTGGTTCCACAAAATCCTCGCCGGCGCGTTTATTCTCCTGTTGTTCTATGCCACGGTGGTTGTGATCGCGCGCAAGCGCGCCGCTTCCTCGACAACGAACTCCGCCAGTCCTGCCGGTCTGGTCAGCCGGGAACTCGTCGATCAAATCACCGCTCTCGAAGCGCAGGAAGTCGCGTTGGACAACACGGTTTGGGCTAAGGAGATCCTCGCTGAGGAATGCGGCCAGGTGTTCGACTCGCTCTGGGATTCGCTCAATGCCACGACGAACAAATTCAGTGTGCTCGAGTCGTTCCGGATTTCTGAACTGGTCCCGGGCAGGTTCAATCCGCCGCAACAACTCGCGCACGGGATTGAACTGCGCGAGCCGGGCGGCATCGGTCCAGCCTGGTCCGACGCGCAATGGGGCCAATTCCTGCTGGAATCACAACGCGCCGGCTGGGAAATCGCGCAGGCGGAACTCCGGCACAACCGCTTTGACACCGACGAAACGGGGCAACCCCGCCAAAGCGTCTTTTACCTTCGCGCCGATCTGACCAATGCCGTCCGCGAGGAGCGCGCCACGCTCGAGGGCGACCTCATCGTGGACTGGACGCCGAAAGCGCCGGGGGCGGAGTTGCCAGCCGTCAGACGGATCGACGCCAGTCGACTGGCCCTCAAGACGCGGCGCGGTGAACCGCCATTCCGGCCGATCCTGATCGAGCAGGTCGCGCCGCTCGAAAAGTCTTACTTCATCGATCCGCTGATTCTCTACGACCTCGACGGCGACGGTTTGTCGGAAATCATCCTCGCCGCCAAAAACCTGGTTTATCCCAGGCGCAAGGGAGACCGCTACGAGCCTGAACCGCTTTGTCGATACCCGCCCGGTTTGATATTCACCGGGATCGTTGCCGACTTTGACGGCGATGGTTTCGCAGATTTTCTGTGCGCGAAGTTTGAGGGGTTGGTTTTGTTCAAGGGTTCGCCCGAGGGTACTTTCGACGAACCCGGCCGCCTGGTGTGGTCGGTGAACCCTCACTTGAAATACGCGCAGGTGCTCAGCTGCGGCGATATCGACCACGACGGCGACCTCGATGTTTTTCTGGGGCAATACAAAGTGCCGTACAAGGACGGCCAGATGCCCACGCCGTATTATGACGCCAACGATGGTTTTCCCGCCTATTTGCTGCTCAACGACGGTCACGGCAATTTCACGGACGCCACCGCGTCTGCGGGCCTGGAGAAGAAACGCCGGCGTCGCACTTACAGCGCGTCGTTCTTCGATCTGAACGACGACGGGAACCTGGACCTGCTGGTCGTCAGCGATTTTGCAGGCATTGACCTTTACAGCAATGACAGCCGCGGCCATTTCACCGAGATCACCCGCGGATCGGTCCCGGAGCCTCACGCGTTCGGCATGGCGCACGCGCTGGCGGATTTCAATGGTGACGGTCGGCTGGACCTGCTGATGATCGGAATGAATTCACCGGCGGCGGACCGTCTTGAACATCTGCGTCTGGCACGCCCTGGTTTTGAAATCCACGACGCCTTTCGTTCGCGCATGACGTACGGCAACCGGCTTTTGCTGGCCGCACCGGGAGGTGGATTTGAACCAGCGCCGTTCAATGCCTCGATAGCCCGCTCCGGCTGGGCCTGGGGTTGCAGCGCGTTTGACTTCGATAACGACGGCTTTGTTGACGTGTACATTGCCAACGGGCACGAGAGTGGAAAGTCCGTGCGCGATTACGAACCTGAGTTCTGGATGCACGACATCTACGTCGGTGATTCGCGAGAAAGCGCGATCAAGTACGCCTACTTTGGAAGAAAAATCCAGAATACGCGCGGGCAAGGCCAGTCGTATGGGGGCTACGAGAAGAACCGGCTCTACTGGAACCAGCAGGGCGCGTCTTTTGTTGAAATCGGGCACCTGATGGGAGTCGCGCTGGAAGAGGCTTCGCGCAACGTCGTGGCTGACGACCTCGAGGGCGACGGCCGCATGGATTTGCTCGTCACAACTGGTGGGAACTGGATCGGGTTCCGATTTCGTGAGCAGGGGGACGGCGTGTCGCCGTTCGGTGCCTGCGTCACCCTTCGCTTCGGCGATCACGCCGCCGTTCGCCAGATCGTGGCGGGGGATTCCTATCGGTCGCAGCACGCGAACACCGTGCACTTCGGCCTGGGGAAAGCGCAGCGGGTGGACAGCGTGGAAATCAAATGGGCCAACGGCCAGAGATCGGCGTTGCGTGAACCGGCCGTGAACCGCTACCACAACATCCGCGCGCCGGGGAAAAACGAGATTCAACGGTGACCAATGGATAGGGCGCGGTGTCTTCACCGCGCCGCGGGCCGGCGGGCTGTGGACAGCCCGCCCTACCTGACGCTTGATGGGAAGCCTCCTTGATTCGGTGGGGCGAGACTCCGTCGAGCCCTGATCTGCCAACGACGGAGAATTAGCGCTCGACGGAGTCTCGCCCCACCGGCGTCCATCTTCCTCCTGTCAAATTGTAGTGATTCCTGCGGTTTCCAGGGTAGTCTCAGAATGCCATGCGGACGGTCGTTCTTGTGTGTTCTATTGTCGCGGCTGTCAGGGCCATGACGGCAATGGCTGCACAGACCGCCAGCGCCAAAGCCGCCAACGCGGGAGAAGTCACCTTCAATCGCGATCTTGCGCCGATCCTCTTCAGTCACTGCGCCCCGTGCCATCATGCTGGCGGACCCGGCCCCTTTTCCCTCCTCACTTACGCCGAGGCCCGCAAACACGCGAAGGCAATGGCGGAAGTCACGCTCGACCGCATCATGCCACCCTGGTTGCCGGCGCCGGGACACGGACAATTCATGGACTCGAGGGGGATCAGCGACGCGGAACTCCAACTTTTTCAACTTTGGCTCGCGGGCGGCGCTTTGGAAGGCAATGCCGTTGATCTGCCGCGCGCCCCGACTTTTCCCGAAGGCTGGCAATTGGGCAAGCCGGACCTCGTCGTGCGGATGCCTGAGCCGTATGAACTCGGCCCCGAAGGCCCGGATGTTTATCGCAACTTTGTTGTGCCCCTGCCGATGACCTCGGATCGTTTCGTGCAGGCGTTCGAGTTTCGACCTGGCAACCCGAGCGTCCATCACGTTCGCATTCTGCTCGATCACACCGGTCAATGCCGCCAGCTCGGCGCACAGGATTCCCAACCCGGATTCAGCGGGATGAAGGTTCCCGCCCGGTTCCCGCCAGGTCATCTTTTGAGTTGGGCGCCCGGTCGCCAGCCGCGCCGGAATCCGCCCGAACTGACCTGGCTGCTTGAAGCCGGCAACGACCTCGTGCTCCAGATTCACATGCAGCGCACCGGCAAACGAGAATCCATCCAACCTGACATTGGTTTTTATTTCACCGACGCCCCTCCGACCGAGACCCCGTTTGTGATGGGATTGATCGCGCAAACCATCGACATTCCTGCCGGCGCCACCAATTACACCGCGACGCGGGGCTTTGAAATGCCGGCGGACGTTGAACTGTTGGCGCTCATGCCCCACGCCCATTACCTGGCGCGAGAGGTCCGGATTGCGAATGTTGGCCGCCGAGTTGTCGTAACTGATCGAGAACTCCAACCGCGCTCCCTGCCGCGGGGAGCGCGGTTGGAGTTCTCGATCAGTTACGACAACTCGGCGGCCAACATTCGCAATCCGAATCATCCTCCGCGGCGTATCGTTTTCGGCCCGCAAAGCACGGACGAAATGGCGGAACTGTGGTTTCAGTTGCTGCCGAAGAACGCGAATGATCTGGCGCTCCTCAAGCGCGAAAAACAACGGATGGATTCGCGCGAGACGGCCGCGTTTTACGAGAATTTTCTCCGGGCGCATCCGGACGACGCCCCCTCTCACGTGGGGCTGGGCAAAGTGTTGGGACCTCTTGGGCAGGCGGCCGACGCGGCACGGCATTTCCGGACCGCTTTGGAACTCAATCCGAGTCAGTCTGAAGCCCACTACTATCTCGGCCTGATCCTCTCCGACGAACGGCGATTCCCTGAGGCGCGAGCAGAGTTCGAAAGCGAGCTGCGCGTCAATCCGAATTATTACAAGGCTCACGTGGGACTCGGCATGATCTGCATCGAAGAACAAAACCTGGACCAGGCCGAAACACACCTGAGTGCCGCGCTGCGCATCAATCCCAGGGACCCGGGAGTGCAGGAGATTCTGGCCCGGATTGTAAAAGCAAAGGCCGGGTCCAAACCGTAGGAACTGGATATGCAGATGCCTGAAGAGATTCAAAGAGGCGTCTTGATTGAAAAACTCAGAGTGCTCGTGGCAACCGGCTGCTTGTTGCTGGCTCTCGGCTGTTCCCGAAAGGAATCCACTCTGGAGGACTCCACCGCCACCGCGGCGCAGGAGTCTGCCGCCACCGCCGCCTTCGCGGCCAGTTTGCCCCGAGTCGGCGGACCGGCCGGTTACGCAGGCTCAAAGACCTGCCGTTCCTGTCATGAGGACCAATTCGCAAGCTGGCACCGAAGCTATCACCGGACGATGACACAAATCGCGGCAACCGATACTGTCCAGGCGGATTTCCTTAACGTGACGCTCACCAACGACAGTGTCCGGTTTGTGCTGAATCAGAAAAGCAACGAATTATGGGTGCGCATGGAGCGCATTGCCTCCGCGGCGCGCCTCACTCCGTCCCTCTCCCCCTCGGAGGGGGAGAGGGTGGCTGAAGGCCGGGGAACGGTCCCAATGAATGCGCAACAGCCAAAGGAGGACATCCGGGAAGCCCTCGATATTCGTGTCGGTTTGGTGACCGGTTCGCATCACATGCAGGTCTTTTGGGTGCCGGGGGCCGCAGGCAACATGCAGATCGGGTTTCCTTTCACCTGGTTGATTCCTGAAAAGCGCTGGGTCCCGCGCAACGCGACGTTCGTCCGGCCTCCCGATACCGTGCACCGATCGGAAGTCTGGAATGTCGTTTGCAGCCGGTGTCACGCGACGGGGATTGAACCGCGCGTGGACAGCCAGCATCGCACGATGGACACGCGGGCCGGCGAGTTGGGAATCGCCTGTGAAGCGTGCCACGGGCCCGCACAACGCCACGTTGACGCCCGGTTGGCCGAACGCGACAAGTCAACGACGCCTGACGCGCGCGTCCTGCGGAGCGAGATCGTTCATCCGAAAAAGATCGAGCCCGCGCGCGCGTCGCAAATTTGCGGTTTCTGCCATTCGATGAAGTGGTGGGACCGCAAGGAAGGCTGGCCCGAACGCGGATTTCACTATCGTCCCGGTGACGATCTGGAAGCCACCACTCCGATCATTCGTCCATCGCGCGCGAAAGAGCTCCCCGGTCTCGCGGATTATCTTGCCCGCAATCCCGAGGTTTTGCGCGACTTCTTCTGGCCCGACGGCATGGTTCGGGTCTCCGGCCGGGATTACAACGGATTGCTCGAATCGCCCTGTTACAAAGGCGGAAAATTCTCCTGTCTCTCGTGTCACTCGCTCCACGAAAGCGACCCGGACGATCAGTTGGCCCGCAACCGAACAGACAATCGGGCTTGCACTCAATGTCACGAGACGTTCCGCGAGGAAGCGCAATTGACCGCTCACACCCGGCACCTGGCCGGATCATCGGGAAGCCAGTCAGGTCAGCAGTCCCAGGGTGGCCGACGAACTCGCCACCGGCCGGCCGAATGCCTGCAACCTCTGTCATTTGGACAAACCGCTCGCCTGGACCGCCAATCAACTCAAGCGCTGGTATGGCCACGCGATTCCCGACCTGTCTGAGGACCAAAACGCGGTGGCGGATGCAGTTCGTCTGGCGCTCGCGGGCGATGCCGGGCAGCGCGTGCTTGTGGCGTGGCACTTCAGTTGGGAGCCGGCGTTGCAGGTCGCGGGAAGGTCATGGATCCCGCCGGTCCTGGCCCAGACCGTGTCCCCTGATTCACGCCCATCGCCTCAAGCATCGCTCTTGGAGCGGTGGAGCAGAGACATGTCAACTGCGCGTGATCCAACTCTGCCGGTGCAAACGCTGGTGCGCTTGAATGACACAACCGCGATGCAGGAGGGATTCAGGCGCTTGCTCCGCCAGCGCGATGAACGGCCAGTGCGGTTGAGGGAGTAAACGAAATTCAAGCTTAGCCTTAGTGGTCTGAGGCATAAATACAATGACGTCATCGTATATATGCCTCAGACCACTTAGCTTGGCACTTCCATGAACCTCAGAAAGTGGCACAGGCATCCTGCCTGTTCGGGCTGACAGGCTGGAAGCCTGTCCCACTCTGCAGCCGGCGCCCCGGTTCATGGCTCCGATTCACGTCCGAATTTTGGAGGTGTTCACTTCCCATGAACCATCTCCTGGTAGCGGCGTCTCGGCAGAGCGCCGCTGGCTGTTTTTTGCCACGAACTACGGCCGTCGAGCACTGATTGATTTCTGTCGTTGGGAGATCAGGGCTCGACGGGAGCCTCGCCCCACCGTGCGTGGCACCAATGCGCGCTCAATAAATGGGCGCGAGGGCTCGCCATGAGCTTCGCAAAAGAAAAACGCCCGCTCCTGAGAGCGGGCATTTTGGAAAGTTCCGAGCTGACTAACGGCCGCTCATCATGGTACCCACCGTTTTCAGAGCCTCAGCAGCCTTGGGATCAGTCTGGGAGGCTTCGGCCAGCTTGATTCTCAATTCGCGGGAAAGGGTCATAAACTGGACGTGCTGCTCTTCGTTGGCAACCGTCTCCCTCGTTTTCAGGAATGCCGCAACCGCTCCATCGTAGTCTTTCTTTTCAAGCGCTGCTTTGACTTCGGCCGCTCCTGGCAGCTTCACCGTGTCCATTGTGGACGAATTGGCGGGAGGATTCTTAGGAGAGCAACCGACAACAGCACCCGCCATCAACCCAACCAGAACCAGGACCTTCCAACAACCGAGTCTGTTCATGGCAGACAGGAGGAAAAGATAATTACCGATAACGCGGTCCGTTCAAAATGTCGTTCGGGGGTGGTATTTTCCGCGTCACCAGATCATGGCATTTGTTCCATGGCACGAGTTCACCGTGACCGTCAAACATGCCGACAAGGGCGCCGCCTTTCAGACTCCTGGCGGTGTTAACCGGGAGAGTCCACCACTGTGCGATACCCGCATGACGCAAGGAGATCGTTTCGCCGATCGACTCCGGGTTGTTCCCAGCATCATTGAAGTAAAACGGATCACTCTCATTCTGTTCCCAAAACTGCCAGTCCATGGGAAGGAACGAGGTTACCTTGAAGGTTTTCCCGTCCGGCGTGAGCGGAGCTCCCTTAGTACCCACGTAACCGCCGATCGTGCCGTTCCAACAGTAGGAGGTCACTTTTACCGGCCGCCCGATCCAGCCCCACGCAAGCGTCCCCGGCTTCTTGGGATCGCCCACATGTCGCGTCGCGACGTCTTTCGGGCACCACATGACGTGGTAATCGCTTACAAACGGTGCCAGTTGGCCGATTCTGAAGAATCCCACCTGATTGGAAAACGCCGCTGAGTTGACATCCTGGCCGGCGCACGAGGGAGCATTCATTGGTCCCGGAAACGTAGCGCCGCTTCTTGCGGGATTTCTTGTGGCATAGGCCCAACCGTCAGGCGTCGAGGGGTCCAGATTACTTCCCCATGTCGGGTGCGCCACGTAATCGTTAGCCTCTGACGAATACAGTTGGCTCGACAAGAGGATTTGCTTCACGTTGTTGCGGTCCACGGTCATTTGCGCCTGGTCCTTGGCTTTCGCCAAAGCCGGCAACAGCAGGCCGGCCAGGATCGCAATGATCGCTATGACCACCAGGAGTTCGATCAGTGTGAATGCGCGGCGCAAAATCCTCCTTTTGAGCCAGGCAAACCCTCGGCGTCGTTTCACAGTTCTCATAAACGTTGTTGGTTGCGCTGAAAATCAGCAGTTGTGTCGGGCTACCGACCAAACTAGTCTTCGCGCCTTGGCAAGTCAACTGTGCGTTTGAGGGCACAGTTCACCGGGTTCACCGGCGGCAACTCGGCACTACCACCCTATCGAGTCCGGTGTGCAGATTTCCGAAGACCCTTCACCCCGTGAGCCTCCTCACGTCGGCTGCTACGGTTCAGGGGTTCAATGCCGAAATCTTTCGTGGAAAGCGGGAGCACCGACAGCCTTGCCCGACCGACGTAATTTTTGCCAGCCAAATTGCGGACATGGCTGTCCGCGCTCCTGTTCAGCGCCGGGATCCTGCTCTCACTCCCAGGCCGGTCTTTTCCGGCGCCTGGGCGAACGAGATGATTCCTCGCTCCGCCGTCGCACCGACGTAGGGGTCATTGGTGACGAGCAAATTGCCGTCGAGGTCCAGGTTGTCGGTCAGTTCCGCCAGATGCGCGGCGGCGGTGATCAGCACGCTCGATTCAATCATGCAACCGAGCATCGTCTTCAACCCCGCTTTCCGCGCCGCCTCCAACGCCTCCTGCGCGCCGCTGATACCGCCCGCCTTCACCAGTTTCACGTTCACCGCGTGATAGCACTCGGCGCAGAGATCAACGTCCCCGGCGAACAGATAGGATTCGTCGCCCATGATCGGCAGCGGCGATCTTTCCTTCAACCAGATCAAATCCTTCGGGTCGGTCGTCGCGGGCATCGGCTGCTCCACGAACTGAATGTGGCCGTCGGCCGCCAGCCACTCGATCTGTTTCAGCGCTTCTTCCCGTGTTTTCCAGGCTTCATTGGCGTCCACGCGGACCGGCTTCGTGGGCGCAACTTCGCGCAGCGCACTCAGGTTTTGCGGGTCGTTCGGGCCGCCCACCTTGAGTTTGAGCACCGGGAATTGCGCGGCCTCCAGAACTTTCCTGCGAATGACTTCCGGTTTGTCGATGCCGATGCTGAAAGAAGTAACGTGTTTCCTCTCGGTAAAGCCCAATCCGAGGTAATCGTAGATCGCTTTGCCCGCCTTGCGCGCCGCGCCGTCGACCAGCGCAATGTTAACGGCTCCTTTCGCGGCAAAATTTTTTGGGGCCACCGCATCGAGGTATTTCATGCTGCCAGGCACATCGGCAAAAAAGAGCCTGGCGGGATCGAGGCGTTCCAGAAAAGCGAGCGCGGAATCTGCGGTTTCCTCGTAACGCGACGAGGGCGCGGCCTCGCCCATTCCCATCGTGCCGTCCGTGTCAGTGAGTTCCACGAACACCACTTTGTAAATATCCGTCCCGCCGCTGCCCCCGGGCTGGACGCTGCGGGCGATGGCCCAGCGGTGCGCCAGTTTCAGATCAAAGCGTCGGAACCGAAGGTTCATGGAGAGCTCAACGGTTTTGCAACCGCGCATTGAGGCCATGAACCGGCGTAGCGGCGTCTCGGCAGAGCGCCGCAGTTCGTGGCAACAACCAGACGGCGGCGCTCTGCCGAGACGCCGCCACGAGGAGACGGTTCATGGGAAGAACGAAATCGCAAACGGGCGCGGGAAGCAACAGGGGAGTTGGCCGCGCACCGGTGCAATCTTTTGTTGCATATGCGACAAAAGTTCGTCGTGTGGGGCGAGACTCCGTCGAGCCCTGATTTCTATCATTGGAGGTCAGGGCTCGACGGAGTCTCGCCCCACCGTTCATGGTCCAAATGCGCGGTGGCAAAACCGTGGAGGCTTTCCATGAACCGGATGGCGCGCGGCCACCGTCCGCGGCGGCTGCGAACCCCAAACTTCGTAGCAGCCGACGTCAGGAGGCTCATTCTATTCTCGAGCGAAGGAAGTGGGTCGGAAATCCCCGCGAGCCACGGTTTCTGTTTGACCTCATTTTGCGCGAATTCGTAGCCTTGCGACATGGAACCTCCCGTTCATCCAAACCCGTGGATGGTTCTGCCGTTTGTGGTTCTACTGGCGACCATTGCCCTGGCGCCCTTGCTTTTCGCGGGCTGGTGGCACAAAAACTATGCGAAGGTGGCTTTCGTGTTGGGCGCGGTGACATTGGTTTATTATCTGGCCGGCCTGAAGGCCCACGAACGCGTCTGGTCCACCGCGACCGAATACGCCAGCTTCATCGTTTTGATCGGCTCGCTGTTCGTTGTCTCCGGCGGCATCCATATCAACGTGAAAGGGGAGGCAACGCCAATGGCGAACGTGGTCTTTCTGTTCATCGGCGCGGTCCTGGCGAATCTTTTCGGGACCACCGGCGCTTCCATGCTGTTGATTCGTCCCTGGCTGCGCATGAACAAATATCGCATCACCGCGCATCACGTTGTTTTTTTTATTTTCATCGTCTCGAACGTCGGCGGGTGCCTCACGCCGATTGGCGACCCGCCGTTGTTTCTCGGTTACCTGCAAGGAATCCCATTCTGGTGGGTCGCCGAACATTGCTGGCCGATATGGGCCCTTGGGCTGTTCGTTTTGCTGGGGATGTTCTACGCCGTTGATTACGGAAACTACCTGCGCGCGCCGAAGCGGGTCCGGGAGAGGCTCGCCGAACCGCGCGATGTCTGGCGTTTTGAAGGCCTGGCGAACCTGTTCTTCCTGGGGGCGATTCTGGGAGCGGTGTTCATTCACGATCCGCCATTCCTGCGGGAAACGTTGATGGTCGCGGCGGCGGGCGCCTCCTGGTTCACGACTCGAAAATCCATCCACGAAGCGAACCATTTCAATTTTCATCCGATCCGGGAGGTGGCCATTTTGTTCCTGGGGATTTTTGCCACCATGATGCCCGCGCTGGACTGGTTGAAGATCAACGCGGACAGCCTGGGCAGCCCGACGCCGGCTTTCTTTTATTGGGGCAGCGGCGCGCTTTCCAGCGTGCTGGACAACGCTCCGACCTACCTCAGTTTTCTGAATGCGATCTTTGGCGCGTTCATCAACCCCGAAGTCGTCAGCCAGGTCCAGCATCTGGTGCAAACCGGTGGCGCCAACCTGGCCGATATTACCGGACCCCACGCGGAACAGATTAGCCACACGCTTGCCGCCCTGCAGAAATACCACGCTGCGGATTTGCTCAATAAAGCGGTGAGTGAGAATGAAATTGGAATCTGCTTCCTCATCGGCAACCTGGCCTACAACAAATACATCCTGGCCGTCAGCATCGGCGCGGTCTTCTTTGGCGCGAACACTTACATCGGCAACGGCCCGAACTTCATGGTCAAAGCCATCGCCGACCAACAGAAAATCCGCACGCCGACCTTCCTGGGTTTCGTTTTCAAATACACGCTGTTCTGCATGTTGCCGATGCTGCTGGCGGTATGGTGGATTTTCTTCCGTGATTTGCGATGAGGCGATGCGTCCCCTTTATAACATTTTGTTCGCGATTTTCTTCTGTCTCTCCGCGCCTTATTACTTCTTGAAAATGTGGCGACGCGGCAACTGGCGGCGCGGCTTCCGCCAGCGCTTCGGCCGCTACGACGCGAAGTTCAAGCAGACGCTCACCAACCGCCACGTGCTCTGGATTCACGCCGTGAGCGTGGGCGAGGTCAACGTATGCACGCAGCTCATCCGCGCCCTGGAACCCCGCGTGCCCAACCTCAAGATCATCGTTTCCACCACCACTTCGACCGGCATGGGCGAACTGCAGCGGAAGCTGCCGTCGCACATCGAGAAAATTTACTATCCCATCGACCGCAGGAAATGCGTCTATCGCGCGCTGAGCGTGGTCCGTCCCGAAGCCGTCGTTCTGGTCGAGGCGGAAATCTGGCCGAATTTCCTCTGGCGCTTGCGCGACAAAAAAATCCCCTCGTTCCTCGTCAACGCCCGATTGTCGGATCGTTCCTGGCGCGGCTACCAGCGGTTTGGATTCCTGTTTCGTCCCCTGTTCGCCTCATTCACCGGCGTTGGCGCGCAAAATGAAGCGGACTCCGTGCGGCTGCGCGATCTCGGTTGTCGGCCTGAAGCGATTC
>QHPW01000050.1:0-5663 GCA_003219675.1 Verrucomicrobiota bacterium | reverse complement strand
TCGAACGCACCAAACAGGTTTGCGCCGAACTCGACAAACGGCCGCTGCGATACATGCTCCGTTCAGAAATCACCCCGGAAACACCGGCGCCAAAACAAAAACCCGAGTGCCTGCTGGTCAACACCACCGGCGAACTGCGCTCTTTTTACGAGCACGCCACGGTGATTTTCGTCGGTCGCAGTTTAACCGTCCAGGGCGGGCAAAATCCAATCGAACCTGCCGCGCTGGGGAAGGCCATCGTATTCGGACCCAACATGCAAAACTCCGCCGCGATTGCGGAGGCGTTTCTGAAGGGGAATGGCGCGGTGCAGGTGCGGGACGCCGCCGGACTGGAAAAGGCGCTTGCAGAATTGATCGCGGACGAGAAGCGTCGGGAAACACTGGGCCAAAACGCGCTGAGAGTCGTGCGTGAAAACCGCGGCGCGATCGAGCGCACGGTGGATATGATCGTGAAACACCTCGAAGGCGGGGATCTTTATGTCGCGCCGCAGTGGTGACTGGAGTTCTAGGTCAAAATACGGCGCGCTTCGTCGAGGAAAATGCCTTTGAAATTCATCTCCAGGGCCTGCGGATTGGTGGCCTTGGCGAGCGCTTCCTTCTCGGTGATTTTCCGTTCCTTGACGAGATTGTAGAGGGCCTGGTTGAAGTTTTGCATCCCGTCTTCCACGCCGGTTTCAATGGCCGCCGGCAGTTTTTCCAGCCGGCTTTCCTCGATCAATTTTCGCACGGTGGCGGTGTTGATCATGATTTCGAGCGCCGGCGTGACACCGCCGTTGATCGTGTTCACCATGCGCTGGCAAACGACCGCTTGCAACTTCGCGGCCAACTGGCGGCGGACCTGGTCGCGCTCGTCGGGCTTGAAGAAATCCATGATGCGCCCGACGGCCTGCGCCGAGTTGGTCGTGTGCAAGGTCGAGAGCACCAGGTGGCCTGTATCCGCGGCGCTCATGGCGGCGGAGAAACTGATGGCATCGCGCATTTCGCCGATCATGATGATGTCCGGGTCCTGCCGGAGGATGTGTTTCAGGCCCTGCTCGAAGGAAAGCGTGTCCAGGCCGATCTCGCGCTGCTCGATGACGGATTGGTTGTCCTCGAACACGAACTCGATCGGATCTTCGAGTGTGATGATATGCCTTTTGAAGTTGGCGTTGAGGTGCTCGACCATCGCCGCCAGAGTGGTGGACTTTCCGCAGCCGGTCGGGCCGGATAACAGGACAATGCCCCGCGGCGATTCCGCGATTTTCTTCAGGATGTCGAGCAAACCCAACTCTTCAAAGCTCGGGATTTTGATTTTCACGTAACGCATCGAGAGGCAATGCTCGCCGCGCTGTTGGAACAGGTTGGTGCGAAATCGGCCCACGCCCGGAACAAAGTAGGAAAAGTCCACCTCATGATCCTCTTCGAGCCGTTTCTTCAGGTGCCGCGGCACCATGGTTTCGACCACCTTGTTTATCCAGTCGAGCGTCGGGGCGGGCGCCTCGATGGCGACGAGTCGGCGGTTGATGCGGAAAATCACCGGCGCGCCGACCTTGAGGTGGACATCGGACGCTCCGCCATCGATGGCGGTTTGCAGAATACGGTGAAACAGTTCCATGTCGGCAGCTTAACCGAGCCGGCGTGTGAATCAGGCCAGTTGAGAATACGCCAGCAGGTTAAGCCGTTCCTGCGACTGACGGGAGAGATTCATTAACAGCATCGACACCGCGTAGCCCGCGTGCCGATTTCCTTCGCACGCCACAACGATGCCGGTGCAATTGACCTTTTTGGTTTCGCCCGCGGACTGCAACGAGACGGTCATTTCGGTCCAAACAGGAATGGGGGTCGGTGAGCGGAATTCAATTCCGTTCTTCCGGATGCGGACGGCGGCTTGCGGCAGGCTCAAGGTGGTTCGATCGGATTCGACGGTGACGGGCTGAAAGACTCCGGAGGTATCAAGTTTGATTGTGCTCATGTGAGTTGTCTTTAGGCAGCTTTAATCTATCATAGATCGCCTTTCCGTCAACGCATTGGCTACCACTCGATGACGGCGGCCCCCCAGGTCAATCCCGCCCCAAACACCATCAGTAAAATCAAATCGCCGCGCTGAATCCGCCCGGACTCAACCGCTTCATCAAGCGCGATGGCGACCGACGCGGCGGAGGTGTTGCCGTATCTGTCGAGATTCACGAAGACCTGTTCGGGTTTCGCGCCCAGCCGCTCGCCGACCGCTTCAATGATCCGCTGGTTGGCCTGATGCGGAATGATGCATTTAATCCGGGAGATGTCGAGTTCGCAGCGACGGAGCGATTCCTGGGCGGCGGTGCACATCGCATTCACCGCGTTTTTGAACGTTTCCTTGCCTTCCATTCGCAGAAAGTGCAGTCGGGCCAGAACCGATTCGGCCGTGGCCGGACAGCGGCAACCACCGCCCGGCATCGACAGCAGATCGGCTTTGTTGCCATCCGCGCCCATGCACGCCGTCAATAGACCGTGGGCGTTCGGGCGGCTTTGCAGGATGGCCGCGCCGGCGCCGTCGCCAAACAAAACACAGGTATTGCGATCCTTCCAATCCACAATGGATGAGAGTTTCTCCGCGCCGACAACCAGCACGGTGTCGTAAGTGCGGGACATGATGAACTGCTGGCCGATCTCAAGGGCGTAGATGAAACCGGAACAGGCGGCCTCGATGTCCAACGCCGCGGCGCGATAGGCGCCAATTTGCCGCTGCACCAGGCAGGCCGTCGCCGGGAACGGCATGTCCGGCGTGATGGTCGCCACGATCACCAGATCGATTTGTTGGGGCGAAATACCGCCTTTGCTCATGGCGCGCAGCGCCGCTTTGGACGCCATGTCAGAGGTATATACGTTGGGTGCCGCAATGCGCCGTTCTTTGATGCCGGTGCGGGTCGTGATCCACTCATCGGAAGTGTCCACCATTTTTTCAAGGTCGGCGTTGGTCAGAATTTTCTCAGGAACGTAAGAGCCAACCGAAGTGATGGAGCAGGTCCTGCCTCGAAACCCATGCTTGGCGCGTGGGTTTTTAACGGCTTTGCTTGCAGGGGAAGTCATGCGGCAGCAGTTTGGACTGCATTTTTAGCCGTGGCAAGCCGTTCCTTGGCACGGGCAATCTCCTGTGTGATGAGCCGGTTGATGCTGTGGTGAATGGTTTCTGTGCCGACGCGAATGGCGTTTTTGATTGCCAGCGCTCGAGCGGAACCATGGGCTTTAATAACCGTGCCGTTCAAGCCCAGCAACGGTGCGCCGCCGTAGTTTTTGCGAAGCGGATTCCGCGTCAGTTCGGTTTCCAACATGACCCGGATCGCTTTGCCCATGCTCTCGCAGGTTTTCAGAACGATGTTGCCGACAAACCCGTCCGTGATCACAACGTCCACGTGGCCTTCGAACAATTCGTGTCCTTCGACATATCCCAGAAAATTCAGGTCCAGTTGCCGACAGAGTTCCAGGGCCTCGCGTGTAAGGTCATTGCCTTTCATCTCCTCCTTGCCATTGCTCAGGACACCGACGCGCGGATTGTCATTACCCAGAATTTCCCGCGAATAGACGCTGCCCATGATGGCGAATTGCGCCAGGTGCAACGGCTTGCACTCGGCATTCGCTCCGGCATCCAGCAGGAGAAAATACTTTTGTGGCGTCGGTAGAACGGCGGCAATCGCCGGGCGTTCCACGTTTTCCAACGGTCGCAGCTTGATCGTGGCGGCCGCCATAAGTCCGCCGGTGTTGCCCCGCGAGATCATGGCGTCGCCCTGCCCCTGCTTTAGCAGTTCCATCGCCCGCGCCATCGAGCAGTCCTTTTTTTTGCGCAGGACATCGAGAGGCTTGTCGTCCATCGCGAGCACTTCGCTGGCATGGACGATTTTGACGCGTTCGTCGCGGAGATGAGCCTGGGTCATCGCCGCCCGGATTTGCGCCTCGTCGCCCACCAGGTAAAGCTCGGAAACTCTGTCGCAGGCGTGGAGCGCGGCTTTGACGCCTTCGATGTCAACCTCGCAACCATGGTCGCCACCCATGACATCCACTACGATTCGCATAAAGCAAAAGAGCGCAGAAGGAACAGACTCCGTGTCCGCGCTCCGGAACCGACGGTTAAGCCAAAGCCTCGACCGTCACAACCTGGCGGCCCTTGTAGTAACCACAGGCCGGGCAGACACGATGCGGAACATAGGGACCGGCGCACTGCGGACAGGTGCTCAATTGAGGCAGTTTCAGCGCGCTATTATAGGCCCGGCGCATGCGCTGACGACTCCGCGACGGTTTTCGCTTGGGGACACCCATAAATTCACTTTCTATAGCTTCAACTTGTTCAGTTCAGCCCAGGCAGACGACAAATCCTCGTATGCGGTTGTGCCGCTCGATTGCCCGGTTCCGGCCTGCGGCCCCGGCCGCAGGCCGCGACAGTCAGGTTCACACAACGGATGCTGCGGAAACGCGAGGACAATATCTTCGCGCACATAGGGCGTCAAGTCCACGCAGTCGTTGTTGATCAGGACCTTGTCGTCGCCCTCCAGCGGCAACAGGCAGGACCATTCGTTCAGCTCGATCGGATGTTCGAAGCCTTTCAAACAACGCACACACTCGCAGGCGAGCGTCAGCCGAAGGCGGCCCTGAACCAGGATGCTTCGTTCATGCCGGTGCACGAGCAAATCATGCTCCAGCGGAAAGTCCGCCCGAATCAATTCGTCGATGCCCTGCAAGTCCAGTTCATCCACAGGCAGTTCGCCGCGCAGCGCGACGGCGTCGTGTTCTAAATGGCGGACGTTAATCAGCAGCGGCATATCTCAAGCCGACCCGAGGGTCAGCGCGCCTTGGAGAGTCTCCTCTTCAAGGCTTCTTTAACATGCGGCGGCACAAAGGCGCTGACGTCGCCGCCCAACCGGGCGATTTCCTTCACGATGCGCGAGCTCAGAAAAGTGTAGGTATCTTTGGGCATCATGAAAATCGTTTCAACCCGTTCGTTGAGCTTACGGTTCATCAACGCGAGCTGAAATTCAAATTCAAAGTCGGACACGGCTCGCAGACCGCGAACGATGGCCTGCCCGGATCGCTTTTCCACGTAGTCCACCAGAAGCCCGGTGAAGGTGTCGGCTTCGACGTTTTTCAAGTGCTCGATGGACCGGGAAACCAGCTCGCGCCGTTCGGCCAAAGGGAACAGCGGGTTTTTGCTCTCGTTGATCGCAATGGCGACGATGACCCGATCAAATAATTTGGCGGCGCGCTCGATGACATCCAGATGGCCGTTGGTCAAGGGGTCAAAACTCCCGGGGTAAATCGCCGTTCGCATGACCCTAATTTAACAGGCGATGAACGGATTCCTACCGAAAAAGCCAATCCTGCGACGGGTCAGTTCCCCGCCGGCGCGATGATATCGGTGGGGGGTGTGGCTTTGGTCCCGGTCAAAATGCCGGTGTCGTACGCTTGCAATTCGGTTTCCATCTGACGCCACTGGACTTCATAGATTTTCACCGCATCCCGAAAGCCTTTGACCTCTTGCGGCGGAAGCTCGATGCAAGTCGAAGCCAATTCCGGATCGAGCCGCAGAATCTCGTGATAGGTCGCATCGCTGATAATAATGCGACCGCGCCCCGAAACACCCTCCAGCCGGCTGGCCAGGTTCACCTCGCGGCCAAGCACGGTGTAACTGAGTTTCTCCTCGGAACCCATCAAAC
>QHPW01000217.1:6288-7866 GCA_003219675.1 Verrucomicrobiota bacterium | reverse complement strand
TTTCGAGCGCTTGCACGGGGTGGAGACCTATCCGGGCACGGGCATCGGGCTGGCGATCGTGCAAAAGGGAGTGGAACGGCTGGGAGGGCGGGTGGGGTTGGAATCGGCCGAAGGCCAGGGGAGCAAATTCTGGATCGAGTTAAAGAAAGGGCCGGCGTGAATCCGCGGGAGTATGTGGTGTTGCTGGCCGACGATGATCCCAACGACGTGCTGCTGATCCAGCGGGCGTTTCAAAAGACCCACCTGCCCAACCCGCTGCAGGTGGTCAACGACGGGGAAGAGGCGGTGGCCTACCTGAGCGGACAGCTCCGCTATGCCGACCGGCAACGGCATCCGCTGCCGGTGCTGTTGCTGCTGGATTTGAAGATGCCGCGCAAGTCGGGATTTGAAGTATTGGCCTGGGTGCGGGAGCAGCCGGGATTGAAACGGCTGCCGGTGGTGGTGCTGAGTTCCTCGAATCAAAATCCGGACATCAACCGGGCCTTCGATCTGGGAGCCAACTCCTACCTGGTGAAGCCGGGGGGACTTGACAGGCTGTTGGAGCTTGTGAAAAACTTAAACATGTACTGGCTGATTCTCAACGAAAAGCCGGGAATGGGCGGGAGATGACCAATGCCGCCTTTTGGCCCAAAGGAGGTTCCATGAAAGACCCGCTGCACATCCTGCTGGTGGATGACAATCCAGAGGATCGGGCCCTCGCCACGCGCGAATTGCGCCGTGGTTTTCACAACCTCAAAATCGATCAAATAACCGACGCAAAAAGTTTCACGCTGGCGCTCGAATCCCGTGGATACGATTTCGTTGTCACGGATTATCAACTGCGCTGGACGGATGGCCTGGCCGTGCTCCGGGCGATCAAGGCACGCTGGCCCGATTGCCCGGTGATTATGTTCACCGGCACAGGCAGCGAGGAGATCGCCGTGGAAGCGATGAAGGCCGGCCTGGATGATTACGTGCTGAAATCCTCCAAGCATTACGCCCGCTTGCCGAGCGCGGCAAATCTGGCCCTCGAAAGGCGGGCGCAATGGCGCGCCTTGAAGGAGGCCGAGAGCCGTTACCGGGCGCTGTTCAACGACGTTCCTATCGGCCTTTGCAAAACCACGGCGGAAGGGAGGATCATTGACGCCAATCCGGCCATGATCCAGATGCTCGGCTTTCCCGATCGTGAATCCTTGCTGAGCGTCAACGCCATTGACCTCTACGCTGACCCGACCGACCGGGAACGATGGCAGTCGCTGATCGGCCGCGATGACGCGGTGCGCCGTTACGAATCACAATTGCGCCGTTACGACCGCTCGGTCATCTGGGTGGAGGAAAACATTCGGGTCGTCCGCGACGCCGACGGCGGCGTGCTTTACTTCGAAGGCAGCATGGAGGACATCACAGGTCGTCTCAACCTGGAAGCGCAACTCCGCCAGTCGCAGAAAATGGAATCCATCGGCCAGCTCGCCGCCGGTGTGGCGCACGATTTTAATAACATCCTGACCATCATCAAAGGGCACACCGACCTGCTGCTGACCAAAGGAAGCGTCCTGCCCGATCTGCAGGAGCCGTTGAAGAAAATTTCCGCGGCGGCCG
>QHPW01000217.1:0-6249 GCA_003219675.1 Verrucomicrobiota bacterium | reverse complement strand
CGTCGCTTCCATGCTCGAGCGGACCCTGGGGGAAGACATCGTTCTGAAATTCGATTTCGCGAAGGATCTCCGGACGATATACGCCGACCCCAGCATGGTTGAGCAAATCGTGATGAACCTGGCGGTCAACGCGCGCGACGCAATGCCCCGAGGCGGGCAGCTCGTCGTCCGTACGTCCGCGGCGGACATTGACGCGCAGTACATCCAGAAGAACCCGGAGGCGCGTGTGGGGCAGTTCGTTTGTCTGAGCGTCGCTGATACGGGCGTCGGCATGGACGCGCAGGTGTTGGGCCGCATCTTCGACCCGTTTTTCACCACCAAAGAAGTTGGCAAGGGCACGGGCCTGGGGCTTGCCACGGTGTATGGCATCACCAAGCTGCACCACGGCTGGATCGAGGTGTCGAGCGAGGTGGGGCGTGGAACCCACTTCAAAATCTTCCTGCCGGCAAGCTCGAAGCAGATCGAGCCTTCCGTGAATAAACCGGCCGATCAGGTTGTCCGTGGCGGCAAAGAGACGGTCCTGGTGGTGGAAGACGAGGCGGAATTGCGGCTGTTGACGCGCCAGATCCTGGAATGTTACGGCTACCGCGTGTTTGAAGGCGCCACCGGGGCCGAGGCGCTGAAGCTTTGGCCGCAACACGCGCAGGAGATTGATCTGTTGTTGACGGACATGGTGATGCCGGAAGGCATCACCGGCTGGGAGTTGGCTGAGAAACTGCGGATCGAAAAACCGGAACTGAAGGTGATTTGCACCAGCGGTTACAGTGTAGAACTGGCCAAAATGAATCTGGACGCTCCCGCGGGGATCCGGTTTCTGCAGAAACCGTTCAAACCCCAGTCGCTGGCCCTGGCGGTGCGGGAATGTCTGGACGAATGAGTCGAAGGGCAAAAAGAGTGGAGAGACCAGCGGCGTCCGCTGCCCCCGGGGTCAGTTCTTGATTTTGGCAACTCGAAAAGGGTCGAGATGAATAATGGAGTGTTTTTCTCTCGCGGCTCACCTCAGATGAACTTCGCAGGCCAACCGTAGCACCGGCGTTGCCGGCCAGAAAAAATGAGCGCTTGGGAACGGGTGAGGCTTCCCAAGCCCGCCACAAGATAGTTGCCCCACTACCCTTCCTCGCGGCGGCTTGACAGCGAAGCTGTATTTCAACAGCCTTCGACGGTTTCAGTCCGCTGCGTTCCTACTCGGAAGGTGAGAGAAATGATGCGCGCGAAATATTTGTTCTTTTACGCCACCGCCTTGACCGTGGTCCTTCTGACCGCCTGTGTTTCGACCCGAAGGGAGACCGGATTCGTTTCTCTATTCGACGGCAGAAGTCTCGGCGGCTGGACGCTCGTCGGGAAAAAGGGAGACGGTTACGGCGTCAAGGGCGGCGTTATTTATTGCTCCCGCGGCGGCGGGGGCAATTTGCTCACGGCCGGGGAATACGCGGATTTCATCCTGCGGCTGGAGTTCAAGCTGGAACCCGGTTCGAACAACGGCGTCGGCATTCGCTCGCCGCTCGCCGGCGACGTTTCCTCCAGCGGAATGGAAATCCAGATTCTCGACGACAGCGCGCCGCAGTATGCGGATCTGCGTCCGGCCCAATATTGCGGATCGATTTACGACGTCGTGCCGTCTCGACGAGGCGCTTTGAAGAAAGCGGGCGAATGGAACGAGGAAGAAATCACCTGCGTTGGACGCCTGGTGAAAGTGAAACTGAACGGAAAGGGTGTGGTGGACGCCGACCTGAACGAGATAACCGACCCGAACGTTCTGGCCAAGCACCCGGGCTTGTTGCGCGAGAAGGGCCGCCTGGGTTTTCTCGGTCACAACGATTACGTCGAGTTCCGCAACATTCGCATCAAGGAACTGCCGCGCGTTGCCAGAAATAATGTGCCCCCGGCAGGGTTCAAGCGGTTGTTCGACGGCGTCAGCCTGGCGGGTTGGAAGGGATTGGTCACCGACCCGCCAAAACGTGCAACAATGTCGCCGGTGGAATTGGCCGCGGCGCAGGCGAAGGCCGACTCGTTGATGCGCCAGAATTGGAGAGTAATGGAGGGCGCGCTGGTTTATCAGGGCAAAGGATTTGACAACCTTTGCACAGCCGAGGATCACGGCGATTTTGAATTGCTTTTGGACTGGAAGATCAATGAGGGGGGTGACAGCGGCATCTATTTGCGCGGCAGTCCGCAGGTGCAGATCTGGGACCCGACCGGCGGCAAAACCAACCCCAGGCACGAAGGCTCCGGGGGCCTTTACAACAATCAGAAAAACCCGAACGGCCCGATGAAATTGGCCGACCACTATCCCGGGGAGTGGAACCATTTCGACATTCTCATGATCGGCGGCAAGGTCACGGTTTATCTCAACGACGAACTGGTCGTGCGGGACGTCACGCTGGAAAACTATTGGGAACGCGACAAACCGATTTACCCGACCGGCCCGATCGAACTGCAAGCCCATCGGGACCCGGTCTGGTTCCGGAACATTTATGTTCGCGAATTGCCGCGCAAATAATCATACTCTCTTAAGTTTATGAACCGCTCACTCAATCGCCGACAATTCATCCAGCAATCCGCCGCCGCCGCTACCGGCGCGTGGCTGATCAACATCCAAACCCTTGCGCGAAGCATTTCACCCAATGAAAGACTGAACATCGGCATGATCGGCGTCGCCAATCGCGCGGGAGACGATCTCAAAGAAGTCAGCGGCGAGAATATCGTCGCGCTCTGCGATATCGACGACAATTATCTTGCGGCGGCGAAGCAGAAATACGCGCAAGCGAAGGTCTATAACGACTTTCGCCGTCTGCTTGACCAGAAGGACATCGACGCGGTGGTGGTCGGCACGCCGGACCACACGCACGCCGTGGCGGCGGTCGCGGCGTTGAAAAGCGGACGACACGTTTATTGCGAAAAGCCGCTGGCGCGGACGATTTCCGAGGCGCGCATCATCACTGAGACCGCGCGAAAGCACAAACGCGTCACGCAAATCGGTACACAGATCCACGCCGGTTCCAATTATCGCCGCGTGGCCGAGCTGGTGCAGAGCGGGGCGGTCGGCCCCGTGCGGGAGGTCCATGTGTGGGTCTCGGCAACTTACGGCGGCAAGGATTTGCCCAGGGAAACTCCGCCGGTGCCGCCGAACATTCATTACGATTTGTGGTTGGGACCGGTGGAATACCGGCCTTACAGCCCGGAATACGTGCCGTTCAAATGGCGGAACTGGTGGGCGTTCGGCGGCGGCGCCCTGGCGGACTTCGGCTGTCATTACATGGATTTGCCTCATTGGGCGCTGGAGTTGAGCAGGCCGCTCACCGTGGAGCCGGTGGACGGGCCTCCGGTTCATCCGGAATCGACCCCGCCCTGGCTCGTGGTGCGCTATGAATATCCCGCGCGCGGGGAAAAACCTCCCGTTCAGCTTACCTGGTATCACGGCGGCAAACAGCCGGTGCTGCTTTCCTCCGAACAGGCGGCCAAGTGGAAAAGCGGCGTGCTGTTCGTCGGAGAGAAAGGGCAATTGCTGGCGGACTACGGCCGGCACGTGCTGCTGCCCGAACAGAACTTTGCAAAATTCGAGCCGCCCGCTCCGTTCATCAAGGATTCCATCGGCCATCACAAGGAATGGATCGAGGCGTGCAAAACCGGCGGTCCGACGACCTGCCACTTCGATTATTCCGGTCCGCTGACCGAGGCGGCGTTGCTCGGCAATGTCGCCTACCGTGTCGGGCGAAAACTGGAGTGGGACTGGAGAAAACTGAAGGCGACGAATTGTCCGGAAGCCGACCGACACATCCAACACCACTATCGCCGGGGCTGGAAGATCTGACCTGGCAGTAAACCTTCAAGAACGTATCTGGGCTCTGTTGAAGCCCCGCCGGCGGTGCCCGTCGCACCAATTCAGATGAAACCTCCAGTCTTCGCCGAACGGCGGTGCGGCATCAGATTGACCGGCCGTTTGAAATGGCCTGCCGGCAGGTATTTCGGCTCGTAGAATGTCCTTTACAATCAGCGGATACGTTCGGCATAAACCAGTCAGTCGGGAGAAGGCCAGTGCGATTCCCAGGGATTTGGCTGACGGACCTGGAAACGGCACCGAGTGATGACTTTATCGTGAAACAATGCAAAGCGCAGTAACAGCCCCGAAACCTCCAGGCGTATTCGGACAGCTACCTTTCAAATGGAAACTGACGCTGATCCTGATGGCGACCAGCGTCTTCTCACTGCTCGTCGCCTGCGCGGCGTTCGTGTGGTACGACAACTACCTTTTCCGCCAGCAGATGATCCAGGGATTGCAGACGGACGCGAACAACGTGAGCGTGATGAGTCGCGCGGCCATTACGGACCCGGCCCGCAACAAGTCGGATTTGGACAGGCTCCTGGCCGCGCTGGGCGGCAAGGACATTGTTGCGGCGGCGGTCTATTCCAGCAGCGATGCGCTGATCAGTCGCTATATCAAGCCCGGCAGCGTCGAAACGATTCCCGCCAGACCCTCCAAACTGCAAAGCAGTTTTGAAGGGGATCACCTCGTGATTTTTCGTCCGGTCCGTTCCGCGGCGGCAGGGATCATCGGCACGATCTACCTCAAATCGGACATCGGTAAACAATTGCAGGGACGCTTCAATCGCTACGCCAACATCGTGGCGATGGTGATGCTGATTTCATGCCTGGTGGCCTTCCTCACGTCCTACAGGCTTCAACCCCTGATCTCCAGGCCGATCATGGAACTGGCGCGCACGGCGAAAGTGGTCACGGAAAAAAAGGACTATCTGGTGCGCGCTCAGAAGACCAGCGACGACGAGGTTGGCGCGCTTATCGACGCCTTCAACGGAATGCTCACGGGGATCCAGCAGCGCGATGCCGAATTGCAGCATGCCAACGACATGCTCGAAGTTTACAACGAGAACCTGGAGAGGAAGGTCGAAGAGCGGACGGCGGAACTGGCCCGCGCGACCGCCGAAGCGCAGGAAGCAAAGACCACGGCGGAAGATGCCAAGCGCGCCAAGAGCGCGTTTTTGGCCAACATGAGCCACGAACTCCGTACCCCCCTGAACGCGATCATCGGTTACAGCGAAATGCTTCAGGAGGACGCGATGGACCTGGGAAAGGAGCATTTTGTGGCCGACCTGCAAAAGATTCACAGCGCCGGCAAGCACCTGCTCGGTCTCATCAACGATGTGCTCGATATTTCGAAGATCGAAGCGGGGAAGATGGATCTTTTCCTGGAAACCATCGACGTGCCCGCCATGATCGAGGACGTGGTCAGCACCATCAGGCCGCTGGTGCAGAAGAACAGCAACGTCCTCAACGTGGAATGCGAGGAAAACCTCATCCCGATGCGCGCCGACGCGACCAAAGTCCGGCAGGCGCTGTTCAACCTTCTCAGCAATGCCTGTAAGTTCACCGACAAGGGAACAATCCGTTTGCAGGTGGTCCGGGAACGCGGCGGCGGCGCCGGACATTTCGTGTTTCGCGTCAGCGACACGGGCATTGGAATGACGGCGGACCAGATGGACAAACTGTTCAAGGCGTTCACCCAGGCAGACGCCTCCACGACACGCAAGTACGGGGGCAGCGGTCTGGGTCTGGCGATCACGCGCCATTTTTGCCAGATGATGGGGGGCGACGTGACCGTTGAAAGCGAGCCGGGCAAAGGATCCACGTTCACCATCAAGCTGCCTGCAGTGGTGGTATCATCCAAAACCGAAAAACACGATACGGCTCTGGTCCCCAGGGAAACCCGTCTTATGGAAGCGCCGCCAGGCGCCAGTACTATCCTGGTTATTGACGACGATCCCACGGTCCACGACCTGATGCGAAGATTCCTGACCAAGGAGGGTTTTCGCGTGGCCATCGCGCCGGGGGGCAAAGAAGGCATTCAGATGGCAAAGGAGCTGAAGCCGGATTTAATAACCCTCGACGTGCTCATGGCGGAGATGGACGGCTGGTCGGTATTAACCGCGCTAAAGGCGGACCCCGAGATCGCCGAAATCCCGGTCATCATCCTGACCATGTTCGACGACAAGGAAATGGGCTTCGCGCTGGGTGCGTCGGACTACATGACCAAGCCCATCAACCGCGACCGGCTGGTCAACGTGCTTCGAAAACATCACCACGGTCATCAGCCGTGCCAGGTTCTGGTGATCGAGGATGAACCGTCCATCCGCCAAATGGTTCGGCGCGTGTTGGAGAAGGAGGGTTGGACGGTGCGAGAGGCCGAAAACGGGAAGGCCGGATTGCACGCCGTGGCCGAAAGCAAACCGTCCG
>QHPW01000216.1:13565-25134 GCA_003219675.1 Verrucomicrobiota bacterium | reverse complement strand
TGGGCAACAAGTTTATCAGCGCTAGGTTGACATTTAGCAACACACTGAACCAGATCGCCATCCGCCAGCCCTGGTCGCTTTCAAACAGAATGTAGTAAATTCGCAAAATGCCCAAAGGCCCTGAAAGGTGCTGCGGCTTGATGTCGGACTTGCTGGAAAACAATGCGCCGAGGGTGCTGATCATGCTGTCAACGCTGGCGCGAACCTGCTCGAACGGCGCGGGATAAACCAGACTCATTTTACCGACGTCGTCCCAAACGACGCCGATACGCGGTTGTGTTTCACCTGCGGCGGGAACCTCCGGTTTGACTGCCACATCAGCCACGTCGCTACCGCGCTGTCTCCTGAGAACAATCGCTTCATTCGTGTGCTTTTGAAGGAATTCACTCACCAACGCATAGTGAATGGATCTTTCACCGTTGACTGCGAGGATCAAGTCGCTCGGTTTCAAGCCGGCGCGCGCGGCTGGACTGTCAGGCACCACTTCGCCAATCATGGGAGTGAAGGCCGGTTCGATTCCGATGTGCCGCAGAGCCTTGCGTTCCCACACCTTGGTCTTCTCTTTGATGGGGACCGGGGCAAACTCCATGGTCTTGCCGTTGCGATCTGTTTTGATGGGGATGGTTTCACCTTCACTCCTCAAAATGCGCCACGTTACTGTATCGCCAATGCCGTTGAATTTCGTCACCTTGTGGCCATCGACTTCCAGAATCTTGTCGCCGGGATGAAGCCCTGCCTTCTCTGCCGGGGAATCCTTGTGCACGTAACCGATCACTGTCGTGGTCTCCTTTTCACTGACTGGCCGACCAATGCCCCACACGATAATTGCAAAAACCAATGCCAGCGAAAAGCTAAACAACGGTCCGGCAAACGCCACGATGATCTTGTCGAGCACGGAAATCGGCGGGAGGTTTTCCCGGGAAGCATCGTTTTTCCCCTCGATGGCTTCCATCGGCGCCATCTGGGGCAGCGCGACATAACCGCCTGCGGGAATGCATCCGAGGCAAAAATCCACTCCGTTAATTTTCTTTTTCCAAATGGGTTTTCCAAACCAGATTCCAAACCGCTCGATCACCAGTCCACGCCAGCGCGCCGCCAGGTAATGGCCGAGCTCGTGAACGATAATGAGCAGGTTAAACAGCATGATTACTTCGACGCAGATAAGAATAAATTTCACAACTTGCATAGGATTCAGGGCTGGTAACGGACCAGCCTCTACAATTGAATGAATATAGCTGCCACCGGCTGTCTGGCAATCTTGGAAACAGTTTCGTTCAAAAGAAGTTGTGTGACAGGGAAAAATCGCTCACCGCCCCGCTTCCACCCTCGCCCAGGCGTCCGCCGACAGAATTTCGTCCAGCGACGGATGCGTGACCGGTTGATGCCGTTTCATCACGCCGGCGACGGTCTGGGTGATTTGCTCGAAACCGATCTTTCGATTACAGAACGCCTCCACCGCCACTTCATTGGCCCCGTTCAGCACGGCGGGCATGGTCCCGCCCGCCTCCCCCGCCCGGCGCGCCAGGTTCAGCGCAGGAAAGCGATCCAGGTCCGGTTCTTCAAACGTCAGACTGCCGAGTTTGGCGAAATGGGTCTGCACCCGGTCGCTGCCCGCGCGCTCCGGATACGTCAGGGCGTATTGGATCGGCAGGCACATGTCCGGCGTCGAAAGCTGGGCGATAATGGAGCCGTCCACGAACTCGACCATCGAATGCACCACGCTCTGCGGATGAACCACGACCTGCACCCGCCCGATCTCGATATCGAACAACCAGCGCGCTTCGATCATCTCCAGCCCTTTGTTGAACAGCGTCGCCGAATCAATCGTGATCTTGCGCCCCATGACCCAGGAGGGATGCTTCAGCGCGCGTTCGACGGTGATGTTTGGAAATTCCTCCCTGGGCGTTTGCCGAAACGGTCCACCCGAGGCAGTCAACCAAAGTCTGCGCACAGACGAGGACGGCTTTCCATCGAGACACTGAAAAATGGCCGAGTGCTCGCTGTCCACCGCCAGCACGCGCTGCGCGCCTCGCTCATGACGATTTCGCCGGCCATGACCAGGATTTCCTTCAAGGCCACTGCAATGTCCTTGCCGGCGCGGATGGCCGCGAGAGCCGGCTGAAGACCGGTGGTGCCCACAATCGCGATGAGCACGATGTCCGCAGCGGGCAGCGTGGCGAGTTTCACCAGCCCTTCGTTGCCGGCGTAAACACGCGTCCTGGCGCCGAGAACCGCCTGGAGTTCACCCGCCCTGACCGGGTCGCTGATGGAAATTGCTTCGGGGCGATGTTTCAGCGTCTGTTTGGCCAGCAATTCGGCATTGCCGCCTGCCGCCAAACCCACGAGACGGACGCGGTCGGGCAGGTCCTCGGCGACCTTGATGGCGCTGGTCCCGATGGACCCGGTGCTGCCCAAAAGAACGACGTTCTTCATTTGCGATTTACGATATACGATTTACGCGCCGCGAGACGTGCGAGCGGTTTTGGCTGATGAGACAACTATAGCAAGGATTTCATCGTGTCGGCATACGCCTTGGTTCGGGCTTTCATTTCTTCACGAGTCATAACGGGTTCAGCGTGGTCGGTTTGGCGCAGGCGCGTAAATCGTAAATCGTAAATCGCAAATCGCAAATCTTCACGGCCGCGTGAGCACATGTCGCAAATACATCACCCCTGCCTCGCGTTTGAACAGCGACTCGATCAGGTCGCCGATGACGGCCGACGTGCTCAACAGTATCCCCAGAACAATGGCGTGCTTCCAGTTCATGCCCGCGAGCCTTTCCCCGGCAAAATACGCGAACAGAACGCTGGCCAGCGTGGAGACGGCCACGGCGCCAGCGAAACCCTCCCAGGTTTTCCCGGGGCTGACGCGCGGAATCATTTTGTGTCTGCCAATCAGAGAGCCGACGGCGTAGGCGCCGGTATCGCTGAACTTGGTCACGAGGATGAAGTAGAGCACGTAGTGGATGCCGCTGGCCTTGGGGAAGAAATTGATCTTTTGAATGAAGTTCAACAGCCAGGGGACGTACATCAAACCGAAGAGCGTGGTCGAGATGGCCAGAATGCCCGCGGTATTGCTCCTGGAAACAAACTGGCGGACGCAGAGTCCGAGGACAAAGATGATCAGCAGGCTGGTTTCAAAATCGTTGGCCTTGGCGGGAGCCTCTTGAATGCCGAGCACGCCGGAGAGATAAAAGAAGGTGCTCGCCATGAGCAACAGCCCGCCAAACACGCCCCATTCTTTAAAGCAGATCAGGCCGCGCTTTTCCACCAGGCCGTAAAACTCAACCAGTCCGAAGCCCGCCAGCGCCATCATGATGACCAGGAACACGCCGTCGGAAACCAATTTGTTGCCCGAAAACAACGACCCGATCACCACCGTCCACAGCACAATCGAAGTCAGCAAGCGCCGCAGAAAAACCTTCGCTTTGGAGGACGGCTTGGCAGCAGCGGTTAAAGTGCCTTCAGGCATGTTGGATTTACGATTTACGATTTACGCGCCGCACGCCCGACTGGCCGTATTGATCCGATCAGTCCCGACCATCGTAAATCGTAAATCGCGAGTCGTAAATCTCAGACTCCGCCGAAGCGCCGGTGCCGACGGGCGTATTCCTCCAGCGCGTCAACGAATTGTTGTTTGCGAAAGTCCGGCCAAAGGGTCGGTGTCACGACGAATTCGGAATAGGAACTCTGCCAGAGCAAAAAGTTGCTGATCCGCATTTCGCCGCTGGTGCGAATGACCAGGTCGGGGTCGGGGTAATGGCGCGTGTAAAGATGTTCGCCGATGACTTTCTCGTTGATCTCGGCCGGCTCGATTTTCCCATGCCTGACTTTGCCGGCGATGTCGCGGATTGCCTCGACAATCTCCGTTCGCCCGCCGTAGCTCAAGGCCAGAATCAGGGTGAGGCCGTTGTTTTTCGCGAGAGCCGCTTGAGTTTTCTTCAACTGTTCCTGCACAAATTCCGGCAGGCGATAAATCTGGCCGATGACTTCCAGCCTCACGTTGTTTCGATTCAACTCCGTGATTTCGCTTCTCAGGAACCGGGCCAGATACTTCATCAGCGTGTCCACTTCGTCCTTCGGCCGGTTCCAGTTTTCCACCGAGAAGGCGTAAAGGGTGAGGTATTTGACGCCGGCTTCGCCCGCGGCGCGAACGACGGCCCGCACGGACTCGACGCCGTGCCGGTGGCCTTCCACGCGCGGGAGATGACGCTGCTTCGCCCAACGCCCGTTGCCGTCCATGATGATGGCGACGTGCTGGGGGAGAGACGCTTTGGCGTCTGGGCTGAGGTGGGGTGTCGCGGAACTCATTTTGCATGTGGAATCAAAACAAACCGGACTCGGTAGTAATCGAACACCTAGTACTCCATGATTTTCCATTTCCCATTTTCTTTAACGAACTCGATCGGGAACGTGATCTTCACACCATCAACAGGCTGCTCGAAATAATACTGCGCCCTGTCCCGCTCAATGGAAACAGGCGAGATGGGCGGGATTTCAGAAATCGTCCTGACAAGGTCGTTGATCCCAATCGCGCTGTACATCTCGCGGTATTTCTCTGCTTCGCTGCTGGCAAAACAGGAAGCCGCTCCGACTATGTCGCCCCTCAGCAAGTGTGCTTTCATCGAGTTCCAGACGGTTTCGGGATTATCCATCGGGAGCTTAACGAGAATGACGCGATTGTTTCCCGTGTCGGCGATGTAAATTTTTTCCTCCAACAGATCATCCACCCAGGCCACGGCGCTCGGATGCCTTAGACCAAGCTCGCTTCCGATTGCCACACGCGGCTTGAACGGCGACAGAGGACCGCCCTCGCCGCCCTGAACCGCGTCAAAAATCTGAACGCGGTCGTTCCCTGCGTCCGCTACACAAATGCCGCGCTCACTCACGCAAACGTTTATTGGGTCACGAAACTGTCCCAAAGCCGTTCCTGGCCCGCCACTCGTCGCAAGCGAACCAAAGCTCGGCTCGGCCACAACCACACGATTATTCCCATCGTCGGCGATGAACAAATGCTCCCGCAACTGATCCTGGCCGAGACCGCACGGGTTGTTGAATTGCGATTGGTTCGTGCCGTGCTCGCCGAATGAACTGACGAACGAGCCGTCTCTGGCATGATAACCGGCATTCGAGGACCGGCCCATCTTGTCAAACCGCTCAATCCGATGATTCCCAGCGTCTGTTACCAGAATTTGCTCACCGTCAAAGCTGACGGTGACGGAAACGTCAAACGGCGCGTTGAGCTCGTTTGATTTCGACCCGCTGCTGCCGTCTTTGTTCCCGATAAATCCCCCGTTCCCAAACGAGGGATCTGGCTCGAAGGAAGCTGAAGTTGGTTTGAACTTCCACACTTGATTGCTCGCATTTAACGCCATGTAAACATTCCCAGAGCGATCCACGTCGAATCCGGTCGGCTTTCCGCCGATGTTCTTCAAAGCCCTGATGCTCTTTCCGGCCGAGTCGAACTCGGTTATCGTGGCGGCGCTGCCCGACAGGACGTAAAGGTTGCTTGTCGCCGTCCATCTCAAATCCACCGGGTCGGTGACCTTGATCACCGACATCAGAACAGGCGGCCGTTGAACATTGACACGTGTGCCTCCCAAAAACCAGAAGCCTGAGCCAATGCTGGAGAACCGGCCAACGCTCGTTTGAATGGTGACAACGGGGAAATATTCGCCCTCGGCTTTATAGGTGTGCGTGACCGGTTTCAAGTCGGTGTTGATCTGGTCGGCGACGTTGTCTCCATCGAAGTCGTAGGAACATTTCTGAATTTTTCCAGGTACATGGGGTTCCACACTAAATGTGACCCTAAACGGCACGAATCCGCCGCTCGGAGTGGCGCGGACTTCCACTGGAAATGTTCGCGCGATATTGGTGTCAGTGGGGCCGATGATGGTTATCGTGTTGGTGCTCTCATTCCCGGCCATGTCCTCGGCAATGGCGGAGATTGCATTCGTTCCCGGTTGGAGAAAAACATTCCGGGCCTCAAAGGTATTGCCGCTAACAACCGCCGGCATTTGATTGATTGTGATGTGCTTGAGGTTTTTTGCCTCGAAAGTCCCATGCACGTCCACGCACATGGCCTTGATGGAAGCCCCGTCCGCCGGCTCTTTAATTGCGACGGACGGCCCGCTGGTATTCAGAAAAACTTCGGTCATCGCTTTACCCGTTCGACCTCGTTTATCTTTTGCGACGAGAACAAATACGTTTCTGCCCTTGGTTAGTGGCGGACGCAGGACAAAATTTCCAGTTTGAAGAGGTTGCGGCACGCCGTTGAGAGTGAGGTTGCTCAAGGAGTCCGGGTTCATGCCAACGACGCTTGCCAGCAGAACGGCTGGCGACGATTTCACGTGCCTTTCTGAAATGAATTCCGTCGGGCCAGGCGACAGAGAGACCTCCGGGCCGGACTCCTTGAAGGTGATTCTTACCGGCGAAGACGTGCTGGCGAGTGCATTTGCAAAGTCCGCCCGAGCAAAAAAGGTATAAGTGCCGGCGGCCTGATTGGCAAGGGTGAATCGCATTGGACTCTCCTCGCTCGCTGCGATTGGGACTCCATCTTGAAAGAGTTGGATGTTCGTGACTCCAAACCGATCTGCGGATTCGATCAGAAAATAAACCTCCTGCGACGCTAGAAACTGACTGCCGGATTTCGGCAGGATGGTCAAGGTTCGGTCGAGATTCGTGCTCGAAACAGAATGCGGTCGGCGGGGACCGACCGCCTTCCATTGCCCGTCGGCTGGATTGAAAAGCAGCTTGCTCGCTTCCCATGCATTTGTCACTTCCCAAGCATAGGCACCGCTCCGCGCCGTGAGCAGCACCATGCCATTGGTCAGCAACGTGTCAGAATAGAAAAAACGCGATTCGTAGGGCATCGCGCCGGTCATTGTCCATTTCTCAGTGGTTGGATCATAACGTTCCGCGCTGAAAAGCCAGTTGGCATTTTCATCCCAGCCGCCCGCAACCAAGACCAAACTGTTCGTCAGCAATGTCGCGGTATGACCACTTCGCGCTACATTCATGGGCGTGGTCTTTGTCCATTTCTCCGTGGCCGGATCGTAGAGTTCGGCGCTGGCAAAATAAGCGGTGTGCGGATAATTGGTGCGGTCAGCCACGCCTCCGGTCACGAGCACCCTGCTGTCAGACAGCAATGTGGCTTTATGACCCCGGCGCGCAACGTTCAGCGAGCCGGTATTCGTCCACGCCCCGGTGACTGGATTGTATATCTCCGCGCTTGGAAGGTCCGATCTGCTACCGTCAGATTGGCCACCCAGAACCAAGACCCGTCCGTCGGACAGGCGGGCCGCCGCGTGCCCTATTCGCTTGGTGGTCATCGCAGCCGTTTTCGTCCATGTGCCTCTCGTTGAGTCGCATATCAACGCCTCGTTCGTCGGGTAGTCTGCCTGATTTCTCGGGTCGGTGCCGCGGACGTAGCCGCCAGCGAGAAGCCAGGTGCCATCACGCAGTGGCGTAAGCGTGTACGCACTACGAATACCCGGAGGTTCTGGAACTGAAGCGGAGTCGGCCGCTTGCAGATCGGCCGCCATCACCACAAGCGAGACGGCCAACGCGAAAGCGCTGCTGGTCTGAGCGCCACTCACACAAAAATCGTCTGCTCCCGCGCCGGGCCGACCGAAGCAATCGTCAGTTTCGCGCCGGTCAATTCCGCGAGGGCCAGAAGATAGTTGCGGGTCTTCGCCGGCAGTTCCTTCCAGCGACGCGCCCGGTCCGTCGGCGCGCGCCAGCCCGGAAACTCGACATAAAGCGGCTGGCACTTGCTTAACGCTTCGATGTCGTTCGGGAGGTAATCGTAACGGGTGGTCCCGACGCGATAACCGACGCAGACCTTGATCGTCTCCAGCGCGTCCAACCCGTCGATGTTGGTGATCGCCAGCTCATCAATGCCGTTGACCATCGTTGCCTCGCGCGTGGCGACGGCGTCGAACCACCCGCAGCGCCGCGCGCGGCCGGTGGTCGCGCCGAACTCCCGCCCCATCGCGTGCAGCATGTCGGCGATCTCGTCGCTTTCGCTCGGAAGCGGGCCTTCGCCGACGCGTGTGGTGTAGGCCTTCATCACGCCGACCACACGGTCCATTCGATGCGGGGGCACTCCGGAACCGGTGCAGGCGCCGCCGGCGGTGGTGTTGGACGAAGTGACAAACGGATACGTGCCGTGGTCAATGTCGAGGAACGTGCCCTGAGCGCCTTCAAACAGGATGTGTTTTTGCAGTCGCATCGCCTGGTGCAACAGCGCAACTGTGTTGGTGACAAACGGCTTCAGCCGGTCGCCCGCCGCGCGATAGGCCGCATGGACCTTTTGAAACGAGAGCGGTTTGGCCCCGAACGCTTTTAGAATCTCGTTGTTCTCTTTGATCTTCTGCCGGAGCAGCGTTTCGAACCGCGCGGCGTTGACCAGATCAACGACACGCAAACCGGTGCGCGCCGCCTTGTCGCCATAGGCCGGCCCGATGCCGCGCTTGGTGGTGCCGATTTTATTCTTGCCCTTCAAAATCTCGCGCTGCGCATCCAGCTCCCGGTGATACGGAAATACCAGGTGCGCGGTTTCGCTGATGAAGAGATTGCCTTCCGGCTTGATGCCGAGCTTGCGGAGCCCGTCGATTTCCTCCAGGAGACCGAGCGGGTCGATGACGACGCCGTTGCCGATGACGCAGACTTTGCGCTTGCGCAGGATGCCGGAGGGCACCAGGTGCAGGACATATTTCTGTTTGCCGATAAAGACGGTGTGACCGGCGTTGTTGCCCCCTTGGGTGCGGACCACGATGTCCGCCTGCCCGGTCAGCACATCAATGATTTTGCCTTTGCCTTCATCGCCCCACTGGGCGCCCACGAGAATCGTATTGGCCATAGCTCGGTTTCCGCGCCGGCAACAAAAAGCCCCGAAATGTAAATTCGGGGCTTTGCGCGCTCTATTTACGCGCAGAAACTAAAGAGGCGTCGTCCTGGTGTCAATCTTGCAGAAGGACCTGGCAACAACCAGCCAGCGGCGCTCTGCCCGCGACGCCTACGAGGAGACGGTTCAGGGGAAGCTCCCACGACCTAACAATCGCGGATTGGGACCATGAACCGCTGCGCCTCACAGAGGCGCGCTCCGGACTGCGGGTCTGCGACCCGCAGCCTGCCCGGTTCATGGAAAGCCTCCACGGTTTTGCCACCCCGCATTGGGACCATGAACGGGCCCCACCGGGTTCATGGAGAGCATCGACTTCCAATTCTGGACGTGAGTTGGGGCCATGAACCGGGGCGCTGGCTGCAAAGTGGGACAGGCCTCCAGCCTGCCAGCCCCGAACAGGCAGGATGCCTGTGCCACTCTCTGAGGTTCACGGAGAGCGGCTGGTCGTCGGTTACCTTGAGAAGTCCATGAAAGCGAGCAGTAGAATCAGGAGCAGAATTGGAAGCGTGAGTATCACGCCTAAAACACCCGATTCCATCCTTTCGAGTTTAAGCGTTCGTACCCGTGCCGACAGGAACTGAAGCTCCTGGAAAAAATCCTTTTCGAGTTTCTTCAGCTCGAGCCATTCCTGTGCTTTCCGATCCTCGTTCACTTGTCCAATAAGGCAGCGACTTCCTCTGGAGTCCAGGCCGGACCCGCCATCCCGTCATAGCATCGTTCGCGCCATCGAGTGTGGCAAGCGAGACGTGTTGGAGTTCAAGCTTCTGCTTGGTCCGTACACGCTGAACTGTGAACTCCCGCGCGTCGCCGGCCCTACTTGCTGATGCCCCGCTCGCTCTGGCGCACGAATTGAACCAGGTGCTGCAACTCCGGCGACGGCGGCAATTCGGCTTCGATCTTCGCCAGGGCATTGGAAATGGTCAGACCCTCGCGAAAGAGAATTTTGTAAGCCTGCTTCAAAACGCCTTGCACCTCCTCCGGCACCTCGTTGCGATCCAGGCCGACCTTGTTAATGGTTCGCGTCTCGGCCGGGTTCCCGTCGGCCAGCATGAACGGCGGCACGTCCTGCACCACTTTCGAGCAGCCGCCGATGATGGCCATTTTGCCGATGCGGCAAAACTGGTGCACCGCCGCAAGACCACCGACCACCGCGTAGTCTTCCACCACCACATGGCCCGCCAGCGTGGCCACGTTCGACATGATGATGTGGTCGCCCAAACGGCAATCGTGGGCGACGTGGCAATAGGCCAGGAGATGATTGTTCGAACCAACCACCGTGGCGTCACCGTCGCTGGTCGCGCTGTGAACGGTCGCATGTTCGCGGAACGTATTGTGGTCGCCGATTTCCGTGCGGGTGACTCCACCGCTCCACTTCAAGTCCTGGGTCTTCAAGCCCAGGCTGACAAAAGGAAAGATCTCATTGCCCCGGCCAAGGGTGGTGTAGCCGTCAATGACGACGTGCGAGTGAAGCCGGCAATCGTCCCCGAGCACAACGTGTTCGCCGATGACGCAGTACGGGCCGATGTCACAATGCCTGCCGACCTGCGCGCTGGAGTGAACAACTGCGGAAGGATGAACCATCGAATTCATGATTCAGGATTTACGATTTACGATTCATCGAACGAGTCAGGTATCAGATTCGGTGTTGCGGAAAAAAAGGCGCGCCCATCCCAACCTGCTCTCCAGGCGCACGGCAGCGGCTGGGCGACGCGGCGAGCGCGGCGTAAATCGTAAATCACAAATCGCAAATCATAAATGCCTTTAACCCTCCGCGAGAATGAAGGTGACTTCCGCCTCGCTGACCACTTCGCCATCGACGGAACAAACGCCTTTGGCCTTGCCCACTTTGCCCCGCGATTTGGTTAATTCCACCTCGATGATCAGGGTGTCGCCCGGCCGCACCGGTTTGCGCCACTTGACATTCTCGGCCGCCATGAAATAGGCGAGCTTGCCCATGTTTTCCGCTTGTCGCAGGGTCAGAATGCCGGCCACTTGCGCGATTGCCTCCAGTTGCAGCACCCCCGGCATGATGGGGTGATTGGGAAAATGGCCCTGAAAGTACGGCTCGTCGATACTGATATTCTTGACCCCCGTAATTCGGGTGCCGTCGATCTTCGTGACGCGGTCCACCATGAGAAACGGGTAGCGATGCGGCAGGATTTTCATGATCTGCACGACGTCGAGAGAACCGCCCTGCTGAACGCGCTCCATGATTTCCGACTTCTCCGTCGCGGTAGGCTGAGCCGGAGCCGGAGGCGGGGCAAAGGTTTGTGCGGCGACCAACGGTTTGCGCATCTGCGAGACGATCTGGCGGGCCAGTTCGCAGTTGGCGGTGTGGCTCGGCTTGATCGCGATGACGTGCGCCAGCAACGGCCTCCCGACCAGCGCCAGGTCGCCGAGAATATCAAGTATCTTGTGCCGGACAAATTCGTCGGGATACCGCAGCGGCTCGGTGGTCAGCACCGCATCATCGCGGATGACCACCGCGTTTTCGAGACTGCCCCCCCGGATCAGACCGTTTTTGATGAGAAATTCGATTTCGTCGTAAAAGCAAAAGGTGCGCGCATGCGCCAGCTCGCGTTCCCAGGTCTCCGCCGAAACCTCGGCGCTGAAAAACTGGGTAAACCGCCCTTGTTTGTCCGCGCTGGTGCAACTGACTTTC
>QHPW01000216.1:1803-13430 GCA_003219675.1 Verrucomicrobiota bacterium | reverse complement strand
GGGGCAACGCCGGCCGTCCTGATCATCTTGCAATAGGCCCGCGCGCTGCCGTCTGCTATCGGCGGTTCGTTGGTGTCCAGCTCGACGATGACATTGTCGATGCCGCAGCCTGCTAAGGCCGCCATCAGGTGCTCCACGGTGTGAATCCGGATATTCCCTTTGGAAAGGGTCGTGGAGCGAGTCGTGTCACTGACGTTTTCAAGGCGCGCTTCGACTTCCGGCCGGCCATCGAGATCGACCCGGCGAAAGCGAATCCCACTGTTGGGCGGGGCCGGCAGAAAACTCATGCTCACCTTGTTGCCGCTGTGCAAACCCACCCCCTCAAAACTGACGGTCTCCCGGAGAGTCTGTTGTTGTGGCACGGGAGCCATTTAACAATGACGACGCCACGCTTGGCAAGCTCGGCCCGCGCGTGGTAGTGGTACAGTTTGGTGGGGCGAGGCCCACTGACGAGCCGACTCGCGCGGACGCTCGCCCCACCGAGAATGCAAACTGTACCACTGCCCCGCGCGTAGAGCGGGTGGATTAAAGCGGGTTAGTTAGAACCAATTCGCCTTCCCAACAGCATTGGCTGCTCCGTTGAACGCTGCGCGGACAGCACGGTGGGTCTCCGCGAAGACTGTCCTTCCACCCGGTCAAACCAATTCCAACGGCTTCCGGCGGCGATGTCGCGGGTAGCGCAATTTCTAAATCTATCAGCACCTGTCGAAATCGTTGCAAGTCGCGCAAAGTTTGCGGCAGGGAAGTGGCACGGGCGTCTCGCCCGTGTGTTCCAGCGGGATTCCATGGCGCCAAAACCGGAAACTCACGGGCGAGACGCCCGTGCCACTACTTTGGCCCCAGCCCCGCTGCGCTGGATCACGGGTTTCCGACAGGTTCCAACCCGTAGACCCTTCGCCGCCGCCAAAGCCTCGAAACCGGGGAACGCTTTGCCGATTGGAAATCGGCGATACAGCAGGTTGGAAACCCGCGCTACGTCCAAGGGCGCGCTCAAAAGGCGGGCCGGAAAACCGGCCCGCCTTCGATCCGACTGAAAAACCGCCTCAAGTATTCTTCTCTCCCATCTGCTTGTCGCGCTCTTCCATTGCTGCCTTGCGGGAGAGCTTCACCCGGCCCTTGTCATCGATCCCGATGCACTTGACCCAGATCTCATCGCCGATCTTGACGATGTCCTCGGTCTGCTTGACGCGGAAGTTGGCCAGTTCGCTGATATGCACCAGACCGTCCTTGCCCGGGAAAATCTCGACGAAACAGCCGAATTCCTTGATCGTCACCACCTTGCCCCGATAGACTTTGCCGACTTCGATTTCAGCGGTCATGTTCTCGATGGCTTCTCGCGCAATCTTCATTCCTTCGGCTGAGACCGAGTAAATCTTCACGGTCCCATCGTCTTCGATGTTAATTTCACAACCGGATTCCTCGACGATGCGCTTGATGTTCTTGCCCCCGGGACCGATCAACTCGCCGATTCGCTCCGGATTGATCTTCAGGGTGATGATGCGCGGCGCGTATTTGCTCAGCTCAGGCCGCGGCACGGCCAGTGTCTCGGTCATTTTCTTCAAAATAGCCAGGCGCGCCACGCGGGCTCTTTCCACCGCTTCCGCCATCAGCTTGTGCGGAAGTCCGGCCAGCTTGAGGTCGAGCTGAAAACCGGTGATCCCTTTTTCGGTCCCTGCAATCTTGCAATCCATGTCGCAAAACGCGTCCTCCCAACCGAGGATGTCCGTGAGCAACTGATAGCGCGAAATCGCGCCCTGGTCGTTCGTGTCCGTGCAGATGCCGATGCTGATTCCAGCGACCGGTCGGGTCAGCGGCACGCCGGCGTCCATGAGCGCCAGACTGCCCCCGCAAACCGAGGCCATGGAGGTGGAGCCATTCGACTCCATGATTTCGCAGGTCACTCGAATCGTGTAGGGAAACGCATCGACCGGAACCATCGGCTCGATGGAACGCTCAGCCAGAGCGCCATGGCCGATCTCGCGCCGGCCCGGGCCGCTGATGCGCCCGGTCTCGCCGACTGAAAAATTCGGGAAGTTGTAGTGCAGGATGAACTGTTTCTCGCTCTCTCCGCCGGTGTAAGAATCGAATTCCTGCGCGTCCTCGGAAGTGCCCAGCGTGGCCAGAACCAATGCCTGCGTTTCGCCACGGCTGAACAAAGCCGAGCCGTGGGCACGAGGCAGCAGGCCCACTTCGCAGGAAAGCGGCCGAACGTCTTCAAAACCGCGGGCATCCATCCGTTTCCGGCCGTCCAGAATCAAACCGCGCACGGCCTCCTTCTGAAGGTAATAAAAGGCGTCCTTGGCCTTGACCGCCGCCTCGCGCGCGAGTTTGCCCGGGGTCAACAGGGCCGGCACCATACGGTCGCCGGCCAGCGCCTTGGCTTCCTGGAGGATCTCCTCCGGCACCACGTTCAACACAACGGCGCGTTTGGTCTTGCCGGCGCGCCTGGCCAGTTCTTTCTGAGCCGCGATGATCGGTTGGCAACTGTCCTGGCCGAATTGAAGCGCGGCGTTAAAGTCCGCTTCGGATATTTCCTTCGCCGCCCCCTCGAACATAACCAGTTCCCTTTCGTTGCCGACGTACACGAGATCGAGGTCGCTTTCGGCCATCTGCGCGTGCGTGGGATTGGCCAGGAACTGTCCCTTGATGCGCCCCACGCGCACCGCGCCAAGCGGGCCGGCCCAGGGAATGTCGCTGACCATCAACGCCGCCGAGGCGCCGATGATGCTGAGGACGTCGGGGTCGTTTTCTCCGTCGGCGCTGAGCAAAATGCTCTGGACCTGGACTTCGTTGTACCATCCCTTGGGAAACAAAGGCCGGATCGGGCGGTCAATCATCCGGCAGGTGAGTATTTCCTTTTCCGTCGGACGCCCTTCGCGCTTGAAGTAACCGCCGGGGAATCTGCCCGCCGCCGCCGCTTTCTCCCGGTAGTCAACCGTCAGGGGGAAAAAATCCTGGCCGGGCTTGGCGCTGGTGGCGGCCACGGTGGCGACGATGACGATGGTTTCACCCAGCTGAACGGAGACGGCGCCGTCGGCCTGTTTGGCGAGTTTGCCGGCTTCAATGTGAATGGGTTGGGTTCCTGTTTGGATCGATATTCTTTCTGACATAACTGTTCCCTCATACCCGTTGACCCGGAGGAACTTCATTCAGCGTCCGGCGCGCGGAAGCTGAATGAAATTTCCCAGTGCCAACGGGCATGTTTTCATGCGCGATTTGATTTTGAGCAGGCGCAATTGAACCAAGTCGCGCTTTTCCCGATTCGTTCGCTGGAAGTTTCAAGCGAATGGCCTGCTCGAAAAAGATGAAATGCAACTGCGAAAAAGCGTTTTCCGCAAAGGACTACTTGCGAAGCTTCAACTTCCGGGTAAGCGCCTGGTAACGGTCGACGTCCGTATTGTGGAGATAATCCAGCAAACGCCGACGCTGGCCGACCATTTTGAGCAATCCCCGTCGCGAACTATGGTCCTTGACGTTTTTTTGAAGATGCTCGGTCAAATGGTTGATCCGCTGCGTCAACAGGGCGATCTGGACATCCGCCGAACCGGTATCGCGCTCGTGAATCCGAAATTCTTCGATCATTTTCGCTTTCGCTTCCATGCCGTCCGTCAATTTCATCAATTTTCTTTTTTATGAAGCCGCGAGTCTAGGTTTGGTGCAAGGACGTGTAAAGCACTTTTACGGGAGCCCTTGGGAACGCACCGGCGGTGGATCGTTACGCTCCTGGCAGTCCGCCCTCGAAGGTATTGACAGGGAATCGGTCGTACGCGAAGTATAACCGCCGCATGCCAGAGTAGCTCAGGGGCAGAGCAGAGGACTCATAATTCGAAAAGGCCGATTTTGGCTAGTTTTGGCCACGTTTGCTTTCCCCTTGTATGGATTGCGGACTCTGAATGTAAGCCCAGCTCCCTTTCGAATGCAGGATCACTCCCTCAGGTCCTTTGAAAACGTCCAGTGCCAGCTCGCAACGAAAACGACCGGATGCCTGCTAATTGGCGGGCGAGATAGCAACTCGGTAGAACCTCCGACCAGCGGAGGTGAGGTCAAATGCCGTGCCGGAATTGTGCGGCGCTCCGGGTAAGGGCTGCCAGGAGGCTGCGCCCGCCAACTGGTCGCTGTACTGCGCTGTGAAATTGAATCCCGCAGAGACGGGGAAATTTAAGGCGACTCCCTTGGCGCCCGCTGCAGCATTGGTCACGGAAATCGAAACCACAATATTTGATGTCGCCGCATTCACGGTCAGCACCGCTTCCGCGAAAGAATAATTACCGCCTGTAAGGGGAGCACCACCGCCCGAGGGAGCGACGAGAAAATCCGAACTTAACCCGGCCCCTGTGCCCGCTTGAATCCGAAAAAGCGTCTGCCCGGCCTTAACGCCCTTTACCGGAATGGCCATCAATTCCACCGGGGCGCTGATGCCAGCCCCGGGCAGGTTCAGGAAAGTGTCGTAAACGCCCCGGCGGTTGGCCCCCTCCTGCGTCCCGGTCAAGGAAGTTGATGGATCCTTATCCGAAGCCGACTTCTGCATCGCGGCGTAATCGGCAATTGCGACGCTCCCGTTGGTGTTGAGCACATCCACATACCAGGAAAAGATCCGGTCCGCGTTGGCTTGCTGGGCTGGCACTACCCGGGCGAAGACGCGCAAGGTTGAGGATTGGCCGACCGACACGGTCTTGGTATCAAGGGTCGCGGTCACATCCACCACCTGGCTGCGCGCGGATCCGGCTGATACAGTTGCAAGCAACACAGCGGATATCCGGTTTAGAAACGAAGTATTCATGTGCGAGTTCGGTTATCGAAGCGAAGTGATGCGTGAAGATGGTGATAGACGAAGACCGAAGCGTTGGTCGGAGGAAGGGATAAGAGGTCGAGATCTCCGACGGCGATCTGCCTTTTCGGGGCACTGTGCGGGCCAAACCGGTCTAAGCAATCAGGTAGCTCGGAATTGAATGGCGACAGGTCATCCTTGAGGCTCATTTTCCAAGGTGCCTCGCCGACAGCGCGCCAGAAAGAGGTGTACGGGGTCCAAAAGTTCAGGAACTGTCCCGCGTCTGACACCCTGTCGCGCCCGATGTTGAGATGCTCTCCAGAGGCCGCCAGCGTGTTCGTTGTGTTGTCATAGCTCAGCCTCAGATTTGCGGTCGCCACGTCGGTCGCGGTCGTCAGGTTCCTCAGAACCACATCCACCACGCCGACGCTCAACCCGACGTCCTGGCTGAACTGGACGGTGACTTTTTCGAGCTGCGACCGTTGCGGCTGGCCGCCGTTTACCTGCGTCCCAAAAACCGCCGTGGAAGCCGACGGCAGAGTTGCCAGGTAGTTGCTCCGGACCAGGTTCACGTCCGCCGCTGTCACCTGCCCGTCCCCGTTCAGGTCCGCATTCAGATCCTGCTGGCCAAGCGGTCGGAGCGAGTTGCGCCAAACCTGGAACAAGTCCAGATCGTTTACCACGCGGTCTCCGTTCGCGTCTCCCGGTAAAACATAAAAGCTGATGATGACGTTTGCCGCCAACGGCTGTCCTCCATCGTCCGTGATTCCCGCAGCCAGCAGTGTCAGTTGATAGTTGCCCGGCGGTAATACCACCCCGTTTGCCAGCCGAACGGTCAGCGTGTTCGTAGCGTTATTGTAGCTTAGCGCGAGATTTGACCGGACCACGTCAGTCGAGGTTGTCAAGTTGCGCAGCACCAGGTCCGCCACGCTCACGCTGGGCGCGACGTTCTCGCTGAACTGCACTGTCACTCCGTCCAACCGAGACCGTAGCAACCCGCCTCCATTCACCTGCGTCCCCAAAACCACCGGAGCAACATTTTGCACGTCCACCGCGAAGGTCTTGACGTCGCGCAAGCCAAAACTATCGGCGACAGTAACCGTCACGGCATGGGGCGAGGCATGCGCGAAGACATGTTGGAGGGTGAAGCTCTTGTCCGCGTTGAGGGCCAAGGGCAGAACCGGGCCATTGTCGTACTGGACGGTTGCGCTCCAGCTATCTTCGGGCCCGGTGGGATCGGCAAAACTCCCGGTGCCAACAAATAATGCTCTTTCGGCAACAGAACCCAAGTTGGCTGGCGCAATGACCGGCGGCAGATCGGCAACGATCAGCAAACGAGTGTCACGGATGAGCCCGCCATCATCATCGGAGGCCGTGGTCACGATATCGTAGCTACCCGGGACGGTATAGATATGGTTGCCGGTAAAGGCTTTTGTCGCACTCAAGTTCAACATCTGGGCGGCCGAGCCATCGCCCCAATTGACGGTGACCGTGTGGCTATCCAGCGAACCGATGTCGTTCACGGCGCCGTTGAGCGTGAGCGAGGCGCCTTCGGCAACCGTCGCGCCCGAGGAAGTCAGCACACTAAACGTCGGCGCGACGTTGGTGACCGTGAGGTTCGTCGTAAGCGGAGCGGAATCCTCAGTGCCATCATTCACGCGAACGCTGATCAGGTTGAAGTCTGATGAAGTGCCGGACGGATTATCGTCAAGATACTGATGGCTGGCGGTAAATTGGAAGATGCCCGGCGCCAGGACGACGGTTTGCTCGGATGTTCCGTCGCCCCACAGAATCTTTACAGAATGGGAATCCTGCATCCCGGGATCAATGAAGGTCCCCGTCAAATTCAGGATTCCGTTCTCTGTCAGGTTGGTTGCACTCGGCGTAAGGCCGGTCAGCAACGCGGCGATGTTTTGCACGGTCACCGGTTTACTCGCCGCATTTGCGTACGTTCCGTCTTCATCGACCAGCGTCACGGAAATTGTCCGGCTCCCCTCGTTCAAATAGGTGTGTGTGATGGCGCCGAGGGTACCGACGGCCTGCGGCGGAGTGCCGTCGCCCCAGGTGACACGATACTCGCTCACGGTGTCGGCTCCTGGATCGCTCACCGGACCGAGGGTGAGAGTGTAGGAGCTTCCTTCGCCGATGGTCGAGGGACCGATCAGTTCAATCGCCGGTGCCACGTTTGTGGCGGTAATCAGGACCTGATCGGTTGCAGTGGCAAGGTCTTTGTCCGTCACGGTCACGGCGATCTGATATGTCCCGTTATCGATTGGCGTAAACGTGAAACTGTTACCCGTTGCCGGAGCAATCACCTGTCCATTGCTCGCGGTGACGATCCACTGAATTGTCAATGCATCGTTCGCGCCTGGATCGGACGCCGTCGCGAGCAAGGTCACGGGCGTTCCTTCGGGCACGGTCTGGTCGGCGCCCGCATTCACGGTCGGCGCAACGTTGGTTACGTTCACCGCAAATGATTGCGTAGCCGAACCGCCGTCATCGTCCATTATCGTGACGACCACTCCATAGTGGCCGTTGTCCGAATAGAGGTGGTTTAGAGCCAGCGGCAACGATGGTGTTGGAGTCGTCAGAATGGCGACCGGCGTCCCATCGCCGTAATCGACCGTTGCCGTCCACACGTCCGCGCCGGGATCGATAAACGAAACCAACCGCGTGAATGTGCTTCCTTCTGTAAGCGTCGCGTCCGTCCCGGCGGTGACCACGGGAGGCGCGTTGTTCACGAACACGACGGCCGTATCGCGATAGATCTTACTGTCGGCGCTATCGGTGACGGAAAGCATCACGGTATAGATTCCGTTATCGACCGGAATGAAGTTCAGCGTTGTGGCCGTGCTATTCGGAATCGTTTGTCCGTTGTCGGCCACGATCTGCCAAAGATAAGTGAAAGTGCTGGGCGTTCCGGGCGTGGGATCGATTACCGTCGCGTTGAAATTCACCGCCGCGCCTTCCGTCACCGAGCGGTCCGCGCCAATGTCCACCACCTTAAAATTGCCGAAGTCACGGCCCACCGCCACGTGCCCGGACAGGAGCGCGACCGTTTGAGTGCCGACTGCTCCACGCAGATTGTAAACCGCGAGTTCAGCGCCTTGCGTCGGCCCGGTGGCCCGCATGTAAAGCGAACCGTTGAATGGAATCATCTCAGCAGGGAACGACGACGCCGTTCCGGCGTTGATGTCGGTTGCCTGGGTCACCGTTGTGCCGTCGTAACGCCAGAGTTCCGTGCCGGACGTGCCGGCGTCGGAGGCGCTGAAGTAAAGCGCATTATCAAAGATGACAGGATTTGCGGGACTTGATGAACCGGTTCCAGGATTGATATCCGTGACCCGGCTGAACGTGGCGCCGTCATAGCGCCAGAGTTCGCGGCCAAAAGTGCCCGCAGTGGCGGCATCCGTCGCGCTGAAATAGAGCGCGTCATTGAAGACGATCAAGCTGCCGGGCAAGGAGGAGCCGGCGCCAGGATTGATGTCCCCAACCATTGCGTACCCGCTTACAGGACTCCAGCGCCACAGTTCGGTGCCGGACGTCAGATTCGTCGCCGTGAAGTACACTGCGCCATTGAAGCCAATCAGATTGGCCGGGTTAGACGAAGCGCCAATGTTCGTTCCCACGAAAGTCGAACCGTTATAGCGCCAAAGTTCCCGGACGGGGCCTTGCACCGCCGAGAAGTAAAGGAACCCGCCAAAGGCAAATAAATTGGTCGGTGAGGAAGGGGCTGCACCGGCGCGCGTTACGGTCGATCCGTCATACCGCCACAGTTCAGTGCCAGATGTTCCGCCGTCAAAGGCGCTGAAGTAAACCGCGCCGTTGTAAAGCGTCAGGCCGCTGATGTTCGACGAGCCCGGGCCCGGGTTGATGTCCGTGATGCGGCCAAGCCCTGCAACCGGGCCATAGCGCCACAACTCATTGCCGTTGGTAAAAATGGTCGAACCATTGGTGGCGGTAAACAACAGCACGCCGTTGAAGACGAAAAGGTTTGCCGGCGAGGACGATCCGGCATTCGGATTGATATCGGCGGCGAGTGTCACATCAATCCCATCGTAACGCCACAGCTCAGTACCGAACGTCGGGTTGGTCGCCGTGAAGTATATTGCATTATTGAACACAGTGAAATTGGACGGGAACGATGAGCCTGCGTCAGGATTGATGTCTGTCACTCGGGTCGCGTTCTTGCCGTTATAGCGCCACAGCTCGACCCCTTTGCCATCTCCGCCGTCAGCCTGGAAATAAAGCGCATTGTTGAAAAGGATGAGTTGATTCGGGTTGGAACTGCCCGCGCCCGGATTGATGTCCACGATCGCAGACGGGGCCTGGCCCAGGTCGAATGTCTGACCTGAATTCGCAGGCACCAGCTCAACTGCGGTATAGGTGGCGGGCACCAGACCGTTGAACGCGTATGCGCCATTGATATCAGTTATGGTTGTGGGCTCGCCCTGTTTGGCTACCAACACTCGGTCGCCGTCCTCGCTGAGATAAAGCCTGCCCTGCGCATCGAAAGCAATGTCCAACGGAACGGCGTGGCCCTTCCCGATCACAGCGCTTCCAGCCAGCGTTCCGGTCGCGGTGTTCAAGCTGAGAACGAAATCCAGATTGCTCGCCACAATGAGGCGGCCGGCAGTGTCGAAAGCCAGCTTCGGATCTGTCCCGATTTGCGGCGTGCCTGGTGAGACGAAAACCGCTCCGGTCTTGCCCGGAGCCGGCAATGCCGCGCCGGTGGCTCCATTGAGCCTGACGATGCTGCCAAGCGCCCGGTCCGCGATGTAGATATTGCCGTCCGGCCCAAGCGCAATGTCAGAAGGCGCATCGAAGACGCCCGTCACACGGTCCACCGTGAACGCGCCGGAGAGCAGCGTCCGCGAGACCGTGTCATAACGAAGAATCTTCACCTGCGTTGCCGAGGGATTGAAGTCCACGATGTAGAGCGTCTGCCGATCCGGACTCGCCGCCATCATGCCGACATCCGAAAAGAGCGTTCCATTGTTCTCAGGCCACGTGGTCGCGATGAAAGCGCCGGTCTGTCCATTATAAATGCGAATGTTGCGATCATCTGTTGACGCAACGTAGAGCGCGCCATCCGCGCCAAAGGCGATTGACCGAGGTCCGCGCGCGTCCTGGCTCGCATCGCCGCTCTCCGTAAACTGGATGAACCGGTGAAGATCGGGATCGTAGCGGTGAATATGGCCCTCATCGCCCACATAAAGGAAACCGGCTGAATCGAACGTAATGAATCCTGAAAAAACGTCACCGGCGTAACTGCCACTGGCGAGAGAGTTAACTGCCGCCCATGGACTGTTCGGCGCAGCGGCGGCCGCTCCATCCAGAGTGCCGTTGCCGTTGAGATCGAGGAAGATCGTAACGCCTTCGAGGCCCGGTTCGCCCGCGTCACGAATGCCGTTGCCGTTCGTGTCCTGCCACTTGCTTCCGGTCACGGCGCTGACTCCTACGTTGAGGTCGAACGTTTGCTCCGCTTTTCGCCCGCGCCAATCGCCCGGACCGCTTGGGCCGTCCTGCCCCGCGACCGTAATGCGTGCCGTGCCGATGAAATTCGCCGCCGCAGTCACCTGCAGTTTGTTGCCGGTCACGGTCACCGATACGTTCGGATTATCGCTGAACGCCGTGTAAAAGACATGGTCGCCCGCGTTGCCGTCCGTCGCGATCAATTGCAACAGCAAGCTCGTGCCGGGTGCCATGCCCTGCGGGCCGTAGATCGTTTGCCATTGCAATCCCTGATTGGGGGTGAATGAGAACAGGAAGCTCGGATCGGACGCGGCCCGCGCGGTAAATTGCGGAGCGATCATCTGGTGCGCGGCGTCATCGAGCGGATTGCCGGTGAGCGCCAAACGGTGGAGATTCGGCAAGGTGGCCAGCGGTTGCTTCGTGATCGGATCCACCGCGACAAGTCTGATCGCGTCAGCAATCACCGTGCCGTTGGCATCATCGGTCAATTGCACTTTCAGCGTCGCGCCTTCACTGGCGAAGACCCCAAGGCTCTGCCATGCCCGCCCGCCGAAGGAAGGACCGTTCGGTGTCAGTCGCTGATTGATCCGGACCGATTGTGCAACCTGCACGAGCGAGCCGGTTGCGTCGAATTGTTGGAGGACGACGGTGAAGCGGGCGTCGCTCGCGTGCGAGTCGTGGCCGGTCCAGGTCACGAGCACGTCGTAAGAGCCGGCCGCGAGGTTGGAGAATTCCCACGTGGCCTGCGCCGTCGCGTTGTTTCCGTTGCCGGCGTGGAAGCCGTAGTCGCTGCCGAAGGCCGCGGTTGCGGGATTGAGATTCCGTTGCCAGCCGGACGGAGAGCCGGAGAGTAGACTGGTTTCGCTATATCCCGTTTGCCCATCATCCAGGATTCGCTGTCCGATCAGCGGAGCGATGTCGCCGATGCGATTGTTGTCCAGGAACAGGAGTTGCAGTTGGTTGAGATTGCTGAACGGCGCCACGCTATCCAGATGATTGTTGGAAAGGCTCAAGAACTGAAGCTGGGACAAACTGCCGAACGGAGCCGGATCGATGAGCCGCACGCCTTCGTGTGAGTAGGCGGCACCGGCGAGAAGGATCCCGTCGAGAATGGCTCCCGCCAGCAACGTGCCGCCGGAACTGGCAACTGCCCAACCGAATTGATCAATCGAATTCGATCTGGGGTCGTAAAGCGTGCGCAGCAGGGATCCGCTCGCGGCATCGAACACATACACGGCGCCATCGTTCGAGCTGATTGTGTCATCCAGAGGCGACCCAACAATGACGGCATCGCCCTCGAGCGCGACAGCCCAGCCAAATTGATCGCCTGCCGCCCGCTTGGGATTGACGAGCGTCGAAAGCAATTGCGGGCTGCCCGACGTGT
>QHPW01000216.1:0-1758 GCA_003219675.1 Verrucomicrobiota bacterium | reverse complement strand
GCGCCAATGAGCGCGCGGTTTCCAGAGAGCGAAACGGAGTTGCCAAAGTTCGCCGATGCGCTCAACGCCGGATTCGGAAGCGCCGCGCCCGTACCGCTGGCCAAGTCAAAAATCCAGGCCGCGCCCGCGTTCGTGGCCGTTGTGTCATCGAACGGAACTCCGACTAGCAGTTGCGTTCCGGACAGGGCCAGCGAACTTCCCAACTGATCGCCCGCGACCGGCGCCGTTTTCTTGAACGTGCCCACCAACGCGCCCGTCCGCCCGTCGAACAGATAGACCGCGCCGGCATCGGCAGCACTGGGTTCGTCGTGGAACGGCGCGCCCACCGCTATCAGATCGTTCCCGATCGCGACGGAGTATCCAAACTGGTCGCCTGCGGCGCGCGTGCCGGGTTTCAGCAAGGTTGCCAGCAGCGACCCGGTCGTGAGATCGTAGACGTAAACCGCGCCGGCGTCCTGAGTCGCGCCGTCCTCGCGGAACGGCGCTCCAATCGCCATAATGCCGTTCGAGAGCGCCACCGAATATCCAAACTCGTCACCAGCCACGGTCGAGGAAGGATTTCCAATCGTCCGGAGCAATTGTCCGCTTGTCAGGTCGAACAAATACGCCAGACCGGCGTCTGCTATCGACGCCACGTCTGTCAAAGGCGCGCCGATGAGAGCAAAATTGCCAAAGATCGCCAGCGCCTGGCCGAAACGGTCTCCAATTCCTGTCGTGGGATACGTAATCTGCCGCAGCAACGTGTCCCCCAGCACGGAGCCAGGCAAAGTCACTTGATACGCCGGTCGGCCATCGGCGCTCACGGCTTTAAGGTTCGTGAATTCAGCCAGGCGTGCGGGATTGGCAATTTGCGCAAAGTCGAGCGCAAGATACTCCAGTTTAGCGAGACCAACCTGCGTACCCGCAGCTGGACCTTGACCGGCTGTAATGGCGTGGCTGGCCAGGATCGAAAGGTCAACGACTTCGTTGCCGGACAAATTCAGCGCGCGCACGCTCGTGGCGAATTCAAGGCCGGAAACATCCGAGAGATGAAGCCCGTTCAGGTCGAGCCGTGTCAGCGTGGCCAATTGGGCCGCGGTGATCTGCCCGCGCGCGAAGGGCACGCCGTTATACGAAACCGTAATCGGCATCCCCAGCGCCTGCGCCAGTGCCCGTCTCAGCGCATCTTCGTGAATGTAGGCGTTCACCGAAGGATTCAACGGCTCGAGCTGACTCTGACTCGTGGCGATGCGCTCGGCCAAAAGTGAATCCTGTCGAAACTCGGACGTTTCAATGTCACGAACTTCGACCGCTTCGGCAATGAAGGCGTCGGCTCCCCGGTCGCCGAAAATGCGATCAAGATGGCTATTGCCGAGCATGATGTCATTCCCATCGGAGCCGTGGAGGACATCGTGATCGGACAACGTGTGGAACGCGCCGGGTTTCGGCGCAGTGATCGAGATGGAGAACGGCAGCGCGCCGCTTTGCGTTCCGGTCGGATTGTAAACACGGAGGAAGTAGGTGCCCGCCGCCAATGTCCGCATGTCAATGATGGACTTTCGGCTGGCCAGCAGCCGTCCGGCGCTATCGAACACGTCGGCCGCGACGCTGGGCGTCGCAACCGTGGTAACGTTCAGCCCGGTCCGGCGCAGCGGATCGGTCGAGGAGTGAATCACCACAGGCGCGGCACTGGGCGAATCGAGTTGCAAGCGCAGCGTCAGCCGGGTGGATCCGGCCTGGAGAGCCGCGCGCACGAGACTGGTCACGTCCACGGGAACC
>QHPW01000049.1 GCA_003219675.1 Verrucomicrobiota bacterium | reverse complement strand
CTGGCCGACGGTGAATACGGCGCCGCCAGGCATGGTGGCTGTGACCGTAAGAATTGAGCCGCTGCCGCTTACGGACCAGGCTCGAACCGCCACGACCAGGGGATTGGTCCCCAGCATCGTGCTTCCGATCGGCCAGTATTGTCCCCAGGTCGTCAACGCCCCGAATGCCAGCGAGCTGCCGGCCGGCGCCAGCGTCGAATCGAAAGCCAGAAACGCATTGGTGCCCGAAATGAATCCGGGAACGGCGTTGCCGGATGCGCTTGCCAGCGTGGGCGGCTCAGGGATGTACGTCGGTTCTGATTGTGCCAACCGGCCCGTTGACTCCGTCACCGTGTTGCTGCCGGAACGAAAGTCCACAAAATCGACTCCGGTCTGGTTGGTGATCGAGGCGTTTGAGGCATTGCCTGGCCGCTCCTGACTGCTTGCCAACCGCGCGGCCTCGCTCGACGCGGGGGATTGCTGCCAGCCCAATTCGCGCGCCATGGCGAGAAACAGGGCCCGTTGCAGATTCGTGGACACCGGCGTGGCCGGCGCAACGGTGTTCCCGTCCGAAGGGGGGACGAGTTGAAAGAACCTGAGCCGGTTCGGTTCGAACAACAGCGCCTGTTGTTGGGTCAGCGCCTGCGACAAGTGCGCCACCTGGTTGGTCAATTCCGCAATCTGCCAGTGCAGCGCTGCGATTTCACGCATCCGGGCTTGAAGCAATTGAAGCTGTTCGTTGGTCGTGCCGCGAGTTTGCGGCGCTCCAGTTGAAGTTACGGGCCGATGAGAATCCGCAAGGGACATTTTTCGTTGCGAAATGATCTCGTGTTGCGGTTCGGTTCGGGATGCAACCTGCGGCGAATTAAGGGTTGTACCGGGCCGCTTCACCCACAGCGCATAAAGCAACCAACCGATGAGACAGGCCGCGGCGGCGGCCCAGCCATGGCGCCACGATCCAGCCCCAAACACGGCGGTCACAACATTTCGCCTTTGCTCGCGACCCATGGTTTTTTCGATTCGCGCCCAGACTTCCTGCGGTGCGCGTCGCGGGGGCGACGCCATGGAGAGCGCCACCGCGCCATCCTCAAGTTCGCAAACCAGAGCGCGTAAATCGATGGATTGCGCCATGCGCGCCTCGAATTCGCGGCGCTGGGCGGGGGTCAACTCGCCCAGCACATAGCGCGCGGCGTCGTCTTCGGGCAGGTCGTGATCAGTCATGATAATCTTTCAGCGCTGACCGTGCCCAGCGGTTCGCCTGTGGTGTGGGCGATCTCCTGGTGTGTCCAGCCGCGAAAGAAAGCCAGCTGAAGCGCGCGTGCCTGGGCTTCCGGAAGACAATGCAACGCCGCAGCGCACGCGGCCGCGAGTTCGTCGCGTTCCGGTTGTCGCGCGCTGTTGATTTCCACTTCCAGCGATACCACCTCCCGCTCATACGCGGCGTGGCCGGCCCTGCGACGCGACCGGGCGCGAAGCCGGTCCACGGCCAGCCCGCGGGCGATCAGGGTCAGCCAAGTCCGTGGAGAAGAACGCTCCGCATCGTAGGCGTGTGCGCGCCGCCAGATTTGGAGAAAGGTGTCCTGCATGACTTCCTGGGCTTCAATTTCGTTGACGAACATGCGAACCAGCAGCGAGTAGAGCACGCTGCTGTGACGACGGTAAAGCGCCGCGAGCGCGTGCGGGTCGCCCAAGGCAATCGCGGCCAGCAGTCGCGCGTCCTCACGCGCGTCCTCCGGTTGCGGCCCGGCAGGCTCGTGATTTCCCACGAACCGCACCGCCTTATGCTCAGCCGACTCCACGCAAAACCGTTTTTTCTTTGCGGCAATATATCCGTCAGGCTGCCGGCTTTGGATGCAGAAATTTTCGAGAAACTGTCCAGGCGCGCGGGGGCATCGCGGCTTTTTGCAATGCTGGTTTTCACGATACTTTTACAGATTACTCTGCGCTCTTCGCGTCTCGGCGGTTTCATTTTTCACCGCGGAGGCGCGAAGGCCGCAGAGAGGATTTGCGGTCGGAGCGTTCTCGGGTAACCAAGAAGAACCCGTCCCTGAAAAATCTGTCATGAATTGGCGCTGCCAAGCATGCCCTCCTTCCGAATTTGGTTGGCGAAATCGTGGAGCGTAAGCTAAAACAGAGCTGAAGCCCTCAATCACCTATGAAAATTCAACACCCCGCCGTCACCAGCGACGTTTTCAAACTGGTCGCGATTCTTGAGTTCGACCTTGAACTGGATGACCATTTTTTGCCGACCCGCGTCGAGCTGTTTCAGGATACCGAACGGAAGCGCCGTTGGCGCTGCCGGATGTGGGAACGCGAGCTGTATCACATGCAGATGACGCTGGCCAAGGGCAAAGCGCGGCATCCGGAGTCCGACGAGGAGCTGTTGGTGGAGCGGACGTGGGAACTTTCGGATAAATTCGAAGACTTCGAAGCCCCGAGCGCCAAAGCGGCCATGAAGACCTTCCTGGATAGCCTGAAGAAATATCTCAAGCGCGTCGCTTCCTGAGCAATCCGCCAGTTGTCATCCGATGAGAGGCGGGCGAGGGTCTTTTGAAATTCCGGCTTTTCTGAGGAACGGATTTCATCATCATCAGCGCCATGCGTTCCGAAGTCAGATCGGTTCATTTCGTGGGCATCTGCGGTACCGCGATGGCCGCCGCCGCGGCGGCGATGCAGGAAAGGGAATTCCAGGTCAGCGGCTCGGACCAGGACGTGTATCCGCCGATGTCCACCTTTCTGGCGGAGCGAAAGATCGGAGTCATGTCCGGTTACGCCGAGCACAACCTTGCGCACAAACCCGACCTGGTGGTCATCGGCAACGCCATTTCGCGGGGCAACCCTGAAGCGGAAGCGGCGCTGGAGAAGAAACTTGCGTATTGCTCGCTGCCGGAATTGCTCAAGGAATTCTTTATCCGGGGAAAACGCTCGCTGGTCGTGACCGGCACGCACGGCAAAACGACGACGACCTCGCTGCTTGCGTGGGTGTTCGAGCACAACGGTCTGAATCCGAGCTATCTCATCGGGGGCATTCCGAACAATCTCGAGCAGGGCGCGCGTTTCACCGACGGGGAGTGGTTCATCATCGAAGGCGACGAATACGACACGGCGTTTTTCGACAAGCGGAGCAAGTTTGTGCATTACCTGCCGGAGGTCGCGGTCATCAACAATCTCGAATTCGACCACGCGGACATCTTCGACAACCTCGCGGCGATTCAGCGCTCGTTCAGCCATTTTATCCGCCTTATCCCGCGCAACGGCCTTTTGCTGGCAAACGGCGACGACCCGAATCTGGCGGCGCTGCTCAACGGCACACATTGTCCGGTGAAACGATTCGGCCTCGGCGAGGACAATGCCGTGCGGGCGTTCAATCTCAAGCTCGCGCCGACGGCGTCGGAGTTTGAAATCCCCAGCTTCAAGTTTCACCTCAACCTGGTGGGTGAACTGAACGTGCGCAACGCGCTCGCCGTTGTCGCGTGCGCGAAACATTGCGGTCTGTCCAACAAGCAAATTCAGTCCGCGTTCGACACATTCAAGGGGATCAAGCGGCGGATGGAAGTGCGCGGCATTGCCGGAGGGGTGACGGTCGTGGACGATTTCGGGCATCATCCGACCGCGATTCGCGAGACGCTGCGCGCGCTGCGCATCAAATATCCGCGCCAGAAAATCTGGGCGGTGTTCGAGCCGCGCTCAAACACGACGCGCCGGAATGTTTTCCAAACCGAACTCGTGAGCGCGTTCGCAAACGCGGACGCGGTGGTGGTGGCGCAGGTCGCGCGTCTGGAGTTGCTCCCGGCGCAGGAACGCCTGGACCCCGCGCGATTGATGCAGGATTTGCAGGCGTGCGGCAAGCCGGCGGCGTATTTGCCGGACGCAGACGCGATTGTGGGCCACGTCACGAAGAACCTGCAAGGGGGCGATGTGATTTGCGTCTTCAGCAACGGCGGCTTTGGCGGGATACACGGGAAGCTGTTGGAACGGCTGGGGCGCGCCTGATTTGGGATGTCGGACACCTGGGTCGGTTCGGAGCGGGCACCCAAAGCAAACCGCTGTGGGCCTGGTCGGCCACGCCGGACCAGCCGGTGGGCCAGGCCGACGGAAGCGTCATCCTCCGGCCGAAATCCCGGATCAGCCCGCGAGCCATGGGCGGCCCGAGTCCCAACACCCTCTACTACTACTGATTTCCGGCCCGCCCAGGGCGCCGCCAGGCCGTCCTGCTCCGATAGGATGGCGTTGCGCGATCATTTGTCTGACAAAGGCGGCGGCGCGTTGGTGCCCTTCGCTAGGTTTTCCTGTTTTTCGAGATTCCGGAGAAGCCGGTTTTTCAGCACCGCATAGACTTCATTGGTCACCCTGGCGATGTTCTTGCGGGCCTCGTCGAAACGTCTGGCGTTGAGTTTGAATCGGGCCAGATGCAGATAGACCCCTTCGCGTTCGGTGTCATTACTGGCGACCTTCAGCGCGTATTCCCACGCGGCGAGCGCGTCGTCGGTTCGAACCGGTTTGATCCCGTAGTAGGTTTGCGCCAGGTCGGTGGCGAGCACGAAGTTGTTCGGGTCGAGCTTCAATGCCTGCCGGTAGAGTTCGAGGGACTTGTTGAAGACCTGCTGTTCATCAATTTCGTAAAACTCCATTGCGTCCTTCCGAAAGAGGAAAACCGTGGTGGCGAAATTCTGGTAATAAACCGGCTCCCTGGGGTCCAACTCGATGGCCTTGGCGTAATACTCGAAGGACTTCTTCACCGGACTTCGGTGGCCATAGTGGTTGGCCAGATTGTTCCATGCGGCGGGATTTTTGGGGTCGAGTTCGCGGGCCTTTTCCCAATGCTCCACTCCGGCTTCTTCGTCGTGAATATCGTGGAGGAAGCTGCCGTAGGCCAGGTGAGCGCGGGCGTGGTCAGGATGCCGTCGCAGAAAATCTTCGTAAGCCTCACGGACCGGCTTGAGCCGCTGCTCGACGCGGGCGCTCAGGGTTGAGCCGGCCAGTCCCGCGCCTTGTTCGCCGAAGGCCGTGTCATCACGAATCCATTTGTCCACTTCCTCCTGTGCGGCATCGTCCAATTCCAGCAGCTTTCGATATTCCTTTTCGACCGGGTCGCCGGGATTCGGGACGTTCACCGGGACGCCGGTCGTTCGCGCGACGAAATTGCTCACGGCCGCGGGTTGATTCGTGGCAACCAGCGCGCTCAGCAGGCCGATCAAAAAGCTGCTCACGGCCTCAACCTATCACCTGCCTCGCAAAGAACAATTCAGTTCTGGCCTGGAACCGGCGCGGATTTTGTCAGATTCGGCGGCCCATTATGTGCCGGATCGGGCCGGGTGGCTCCAATCATTCTCGCTTTAAACATGCAAGGCATCGCGCAGGGGGCGGGTCGTTTTTGAAGGCCCCGTATTCTCGAAGAACTTGGGCACAAATCGAATGGTGCGGGTTTATCTGCCGCCATTGTACGAGCGTGAATTGCACCGCCGCGGCTACTCCGGGATTGCGCCGCCAATCTCCGCCGGGTAATTTCCCCGCCTATGAATCTTGAAGACCATCCGGGAGATGTTATTTGCAAGGCGCGCACGGCGGCGAACGTTTCTGCGGAGGACGCCGCGGCGGCGGCAGGGTTGACGCCCGATGAATTTTCCGCGCTGGAAGAGACCGGCAGCTTCACCAAACGACCGGACTTTCAGGCGCTCGCGGCGAAAGTGGGTTTGCACGGCGGCAAACTCGAGGGGATCGCGGACGGCTGGTTGCCCCAGAAGCGCGATTTGGGCCTCTGGCGCGAGCTGCGGCAGATCCCCACCGCCGGAACGGGTTTCAAAGTGAACTGTTACCTCCTTTGGGACGAGGTCACGCTCGAGGCGGCGTTATTCGACACCGGGTTCGATGCGCAGCCGATTTTCGACCTGATCGACCGGAACAAACTTCAGCTCAAGCATCTGTTCATTACCCACACGCACGCCGATCACATCGCCGCGCTGGAACCGATTCGGAACCGCTTCCCCAAAGTGAAGCTCCATTCAGGCGCCAGGAATGCGCCGGTGGACCAGCGGAATCGCGCGAATGATTTCATTCACCTCGGCAGCCTGCGCATCACCAACCGCGACACGCCGGGGCACGCGGAAGACGGCGTGACTTACGTCATTGGCAACTGGCCCGAGGACGCGCCGAGCGTGGCGGTGGTCGGCGACGCGATTTTCGCCGGATCGATGGGCGGCGCCAGGCAACAGGCGGATCTGGCGAAACAAAAGATCCGGGACCAGATTTTTTCGTTGCCGGCGGGCACGCTGATTTGTCCAGGTCACGGGCCGGTGACGACCGTGGGCGAGGAGAAGGCGAATAATCCTTTTTTTCTGTAGAAGTGATTCATTTTATGCGACACACAATATCCGTTCTGGTGGAAAACAAATTCGGCGTGCTCACGCGCATCGCGGGATTGTTCAGCGGCCGGGGCTACAACATTGACACCCTGAACGTGGCGCCGACACAGGATTCCGACACCTCGCGAATGACCATTGTCACCCGGGGCGACGATGCGACGCTGGAGCAGATCGTGAAGCAGCTCAACAAGCTGGTGGACATCCTTAAGGTCATTGATTTTCGCGAGGGCGAATATGTGGACCGCGAGTTGATCTTGGTGAAAGTTTCCGTGGACTCGAAATCGCGCGCTGAAGTCATGCAAATCACCGATATTTTCCGCGCCAAAATCGTGGATGTGCAGCCGAGGAGCGTGACCATCGAGATCACGGGGAGCGAAGACAAAGTGGAGAAGTTTATCGACCTGATGAAGACCTTCGGCATCCTGGATCTCACCCGCACCGGCAAGGTCGCCATGCCGCGCAATTAATCCACCGTTAGATCGGACGACGCGAGAACCCTCAACCCTCAACAACTCATGCCTGCAAAAGTTTACACAGACAAGGACGCTGACTTGTCAGTTCTGAAAAACAAGACGCTCGCGGTGCTGGGCTTTGGCTCGCAAGGCCACGCTCATGCGTTGAATCTCAAAGACAGCGGGATGAACGTCATCGTCGGCCTTTACCAAGGGAGCAAATCCATTCCGGTCGCGAAGGAAAAAGGATTTGAAGTGGTCACCACCGCCGAAGCAGTTCGCCAGGGTGATGTGATTTTCGTGGCGTTGCCTGACACGAGGCAGGCGGCGGCCTACCGAAAGGACATTGCGCCGAACCTGAGCGCAGGCAAAACACTGCTGTTCTCGCACGGCTTTTCCATTCATTTCAAAACGGTGGTTCCGCCGAAGAACGTGGATGTGATTCTGGTTGCGCCGAAGGGGCCCGGCCATATCGTTCGCCGCCAGTATCTGGAAGGCAAAGGCGTGCCGGCGCTCATCGCCGTTTACCAGAATCCGACCCGGCAAGCGAAGAAACTGGCGCTGGCCTGGGCGAAAGGCATCGGCGGCACGCGCGCCGGCGTGATTGAAACCACATTCAGGGAGGAGACCGAGACGGATTTATTTGGCGAACAGACGGTGTTGTGCGGCGGGGCGAGCGCGCTGATTCTGGCCGGCTACGAGACCCTGGTGGAAGCCGGTTATCAACCGGAGATGGCCTACTTCGAGTGTTTGCACGAATTGAAACTGATTGTGGACTTGATGAACGAAGCCGGCATCAGTGGCATGCGCTTCTCGGTTTCGGAAACGGCCAAGTGGGGCGACGTCACGGTCGGACCGCAGATCATTGACACCAGCGTGAAGAAACGAATGAAGGCGGCATTGAAGGACATACAAAGCGGAAAGTTCGCCCGGGGCTGGGTGAAGGAATATCAGACCGGCTATCAACGCTACAACGCGCTGCTGAACAAAGCCGAAAAGCATTCCATCGAAAAGGTCGGGGCGCGACTGCGGTCCTTGATGCCTTGGATGAAAAAACATTCAGTCAAAGGCGTGCAGGCGGCGTATTAAGAGAAGGAGGGATGGAGGGGGAGGGATGCGGTGGCGCTTGCCAATCCTCCAAAACTCCATTTCTCCACCGCTCCCCGCCCCATGCCCACCGTCGCAACGAAAATTAGGGGTTGGTGTTTGGTCCAATCATGAGATACGTTGGATGCATGAATCGGGTTGAGAGATATTTGGCTTTTGGGCTTGCCGGGATTTCGCTCGCCATTGCAGCCCAGGCAGATGTGACTGAACCCGCGGGCAATCCGTATCAGGTGATCATTGACCGCAATCCGTTCGGGCTGAAGCCGCCTCCTTTGATCACAAACATAATTCCGACCAACCCGGTCATTCCGGTCAACTTGAAGCTTACCGGCATTACCTCTGATAGGATCGGCAGAAAGGCGTGGTTAATGATTCCGGGCCAGCCTGGCAAGAATCCGAACCCGCAATACCTCAGCATCCCGGAGCACGAGAAACAGGGGGATATCGAGGTGCTGGAGATCAATGAGAAAGAGAACACGGTCAAGATCCTCAACGCGGGCGCGCCGGCGGAGCTTAATTTTAAAGACAACGGGTTGCCGACACCGTCCGCATTGGCGGTTCCGGGAGGTCCTTTGACGCCGCATGGAATGCCCGGCCCATTGCCGGCTCCCGGGGTTGTGCCCGCGCCCGGCACACCGATGCCAGCCCTCAAGACCGCGGGCGCGTTCCCGACGGGTGCTGCAGCGCCCGACGCGATGGCGGCCAGGTACGGCTTGCAACCGACGACCCCCGCCAACACCGGACTCCGAACCATTCCGGCGAGGAACGTCCGGACGACAGCGATAGAGCCGCAGGTTCAAGGGACGGAAGCCCCTGTTGATCCGGCGGTTCAGCGCGTTTTGATTGAAGCGCACAGGTTGCAGGCCGAACGGGAAGGCAGAGCGTTTCCTCCGATTCCGCCGGTGCCCGGCATCCCTGGAAAATAATCCAGCGGGTCCAATAGAGTTGTTGAAGAGCCCGACTACTCCAACGACGCGCGCATCGCGTCAAAGAGACCTTTGCCCGCCTCGACGTCGATCGGCGGGCTGTTCTTGGCGCCGGCGTGTTCGACCAGTTCGGCCGGCAGCTCTTTCAGGAACGGCGAAGGGTGACCCGGCATGAGCTGGCCGTATTTTTTACGCCCGGTACAATAGCTGATCGTCAGGCTCTGCATCGCGCGTGTGATGGCGACGTAAAACAAGCGGCGCTCTTCGTCGAGCGTGCCGTCAACTTTGGAACGCGAGTGCGGCAGGAGACCATCCTCCAGGCCGACGATATAGACGTGCGGAAACTCCAGCCCCTTGCAACTGTGCATGGTGATCAGCGTGACGGCGTCGCCCGCCGGTTCTTTCTCGTCGTCGCGGTCGCTGTCGAGCGCGAGTTCCTCAAGGAATGATTGCAAACGTTCGACCGGCGCCAGCGACATGTTCCCGTCCATCGCAGCCGCCAAATCCCGCAAATTGCGCACGCGACTTTCCGCGGCTTCGGCGTCTTTCTCTGAACGTCGCAGTTCGTCGAGGTAGCCGAGCTCCACGAGAAATCTCTGGGCCCAGGACTGTAACGCGCGAGCTTCGCCCGCTTCGTGGCCGCCGACGTGAGTGTCCGCGGACCGGAACCGCGACATTGAAAGTGAAGATGGCGAGGCGGCTTCGATTGGTTCTCCCTCTCCTGGAGGAGAGGGCCGGGGTGAAGGCGAGTGTTGCCTCAAACTTCCATCTGGACCAAGCGCCGTCGGGACTGGCACTGAGCTCAGGTCCGGGTGCTCTCGTCGCCGGCTGACTTCAGTTAATTGGCTTCGCGTACGCCCGATGAAAGCGACAAACGCCTCAATGCTCTCGCGCGTCCTCGCCAGAAAGGTCGCCTGCACCGCCGGATTCTTCATCGCAGTGAACACGGAACACTTCCGTTCCTGGCTCGATGCCAGCAACCGTTCCATGGTCACGTCGCTGAGGCCGCGGGCCGGCACGTTGGCAATCCGCAGCAGGCTGATATCGTCGTTTGGGTTCAGAAAAACTTTGAGGTAAGCCAGAAAGTCTTTCACCTCGCGACGGTCGAAGAAGCTTTGCCCGCCGACCAGATGATAGCGAACCGGCGCCTGTCGCAGCGCAGTCTCCAGCGGCCGCGACTGCTGATTGGTGCGGAACAAAATCGCCTGTTGCGACCACGAAATGCGCCTGGCCTGCCGCATGAACTCGATTTCCTCGACAATCGTTCGCGCTTCCGCCTCCTCGTTCTCAAACGTGTGCAAAATGATTTTAGCCCCCTGGCCTTTCGCCGACCAGAGCTGCTTGCCGCGGCGACGCAGGTTGTTTCTGATGACAGAGTTGGCGGCGGACAGAATGATGTTCGTGGAACGATAGTTTTGCTCCAACTTGATCACCTTCACTTCCGGGTAATGCTTTTCCATGTCGAGCAGGTTGGTGATCTCCGCGCCGCGCCAGGCGTAAATGCTCTGGTCATCGTCGCCCACCACGCAGAGGTTGCGATGCTCCCGCGTCAGCGCGTGCACGAGCCGGAATTGAGCGGCGTTCGTGTCCTGATATTCGTCCACCATCACGTGACGATACTTCGCGCGGCAGGCCTTGAGCGCGTCGGGGTGCTCCTTAAACAATCGCAGGGTCAGCAAAATGAGGTCGTCGAAATCCACCGCGTTGCATGCGCGCAATATGGTTTCATAACGCGAGCGGACATGCTCGGCCATTGCCGCCGCGCTTGAGTCATCAAAGAGTGGGACAGGCATCCTGCCTGTCTCCAACCGTTTAGTCCCCGAGAACGGAGACAGGCTGGAAGCCTGTCCCACTTGGTTTCTGTAACGGCTCAACAGCGTGAGAATCGCCGCCGGATCGGTCTTCTCGCCCTCCGCAGAAATCCGGCTGAGGATTTTTTTGATGACCCCAAGTTGTTCCGATTCGTCGTAAATGACAAAGTTCCGCCTGTAACCCAGCTTTTCAATGTGCTGGCGCAGAATCCTGACGCAGAGCGAATGAAAAGTGCAGATGGTCGGGCGGCATGGAAGTGCGGAATGCGGAGTGCGGAATGCGGAGTTCTGTTTTGAGCGCGGGACCAACCTGGTCACCCGCTCCTGCATTTCGCGCGCGGCTTTGTTCGTGAACGTCACGCCCAGGATGTTCGCCGGCGCGATCCCCTCCTCGATCATGTGCACGATGCGATAAGTGATGACGCGTGTCTTGCCCGTACCTGCCCCGGCGAGAATCAGGACCGGCCCGTTGATCGTCTCTACGGCCAGTCGTTGCTGCGGGTTGAGCGAATCCAGATTCAACATGGGCGCGGAGTCTAGAGGCCGTTGGTACGAACGCAAACTCTTTTGCCAATCAGGAATGTCTCGATCTTGAAGGATCGCGAAGCCAAGACTACTGAATGAGCATCGTGGACGGTATCATTCTGATCTCCTATTTTGCGATCGTCTTTGGTGTCGGGCTTTATTTCTCGCGAACGCAGAAAACAACGGAGGATTACTTTCTCGCCGGAAGAAATGTGCCGGGCTGGGTGGTCGCTTTTGCCATTGTGGGCACGATGATCAGCAGCACCACCTTCATCGGTCATCCGGGCAACGTCTATGCCCGCGACATGTGGAATCTGCCGTCGTTCCTCACGTTGCCGTTTGTGCTGATTTTCATTTCCCGCCGCGTGGTCGTCTTTTACCGGCGAACCATCCGGATGAGCGTTTATGACTATCTCGAGAAACGGTTCAGCTACTTCGCGCGCGCCTATGGAGCCGCGGCGTTCATCGTCAGCCGTGTCGTGGATATGAGCGCCACGCTTTATTTCCTCGCGATTCCAGTGTCGTTTCTGACCGGCCTTGATGTGTGGTGGGTGATCCTGATCGTCGGCGTTGCGACGTTGGTCATCACGTTGATCGGTGGAATCGCCGCCGTGGTGTATTCAGACATTCTGCAAGGAACACTCCTGATCGTCGGCGGCCTTGTGTGCCTGGGAATCGCTTTATTCAAACCCTCGGGCGGGCCCATTCAGGTGCTGCATGCCGCCTGGGAGGGTGGAAAGTTCGGATTGGGCAATCGGACGTTCAGTTGGGTGCGCGACAATCTGTGGTTCTACCTCGCGGGCGGGGCCATCTGGGCCGTGCAACGCTACGCGTTGGACCAGCACATCGTCCAAAAATACCTGGTAGCGAAAACGGATCGGCAGGCGCAGAGCAGCGCCTGTTTGGGAGCCATGGCCTGTCTGCTGGTCTGGGGTTTGTTCTTCCTGTTTGGCGCCTGCCTTTGGGCTTTCTACCAGCTCACCGGAGCGCCAGTGCCTGCCGAGGTCGCGGCTGTCAAAGACAACATCGTCCCTTACTTCATCAAGACGCAGCTTCCCGTCGGTCTGATTGGTTTGGTGATCGCCGCCTTGATCGCCGCCGCCATGTCCAGCCTGGACTCGGACCTCAACAGCATGGCCACCGTGATCGTGGACGATTATTTCGCCCGGTTGCGTCCGCGCTCCAGCGATTCCCGGCGCCTGTGGGTCGGCCGGGTCACCGTGGCGATTCTCGGGACGTTTTCCATCGTCTTTTCCCAGCTTTGGATCGGTCTGGGGACGGCGATGGAGTTTGCGGTGCAGATTTTTTCGCTGGCGACCGCGGGAATGCTGGGACTGTTTGCGCTCGGCGCGCTTTCAAAGCGTGCCACCGCGCCGGGAGCATTCGTGGGCATCGCGGCCTGCATTTTGTTCACCGCCTGGTCCACCCTTACTTCGGTCAAACTGCCGGCGCTGAATCGTGTCGCCCTGAATTTGGGACAATTCAATTACCCGCTGCACCCGTTTCTGATTGGGATTTTCAATCACGTCATCCTTTTCGTCGTTGGTTGGGCGACCAGTTTGTTCCTCAAAAAGAAATAGCTTCCATGAACGAGGTGGAGCGAGACTCCGTCGAGCCCTAATTTCTGTCTTTCGGGGATCAAGGGCTCGACGGAGTCTCGCCCCACCGTTCATGAGGGGCAGCGACCATTCGGCCGCTACACAGCGGCGCACCGGCGCAGAGACGTCTGTGTTGGCGGCCCGATGTCCTCAGTTAAGCTTGCCGGCAACGAAATTCACCTCCGACACGAGGTGGCCGGCGCGGTCCCAGGTCCGTGCTCTGCCCTCTGCCATCGAGCCTCGCCAGGCGGATTCGGATTTCTCGCGCCCATTCGCCCAGAAATGCGTCCAGACGCCTGTGCCGTCGCGGTTGTGCTGCCATCGCCAGGCCACGGTGCCATCCGGCCGATAAAGCGTTTCCTCGCCCTTCTTTCGACCCAGCTCGAAGCTGGCTTGATATTGCACCTTGCCGTTCGGGTAATACCACTTCTCCTCCCCGTGTTTGAGGAAGCGGCCGTCGTCAGCCACGCCGCCGCTCCAACGGATTTTGATCGCGCCGTTGACGAACTTCTCCGTGAACGTCTGGGGATTCCGCACGGTCGCAGGCGGTGACCTCATCAGCTCTGCGTCGGAGTCCGGCGTGGGCGCGTCGGATAGAATCCATGCTTCATTGAACTCGAAATGCAGGCAGGGCACGTTCATCGTGGTGACGAGGTGTATCATCCCGTTCGGACCCTGCCGGGCGACCGTGTAACCGAGCGTTGCCGGTTCCCTCTGCAAATCGGGGCGCTTGTGAGGCTGCGCTCCGGGCAGCCTCTTGATGCGCCAGGTCTTGCCGTCGTCGTCGGACAACGCCACGTAGCCGCCACGCTCAGTAACATCCTTGGGCGCGATGTTGCCGCGTCTCTGGAAATCGCCGGCGAAGAACAGTCGTCCACTCTGGAGTCGCAGCAGGCTGGGACGCTGGTTCACGCCCTGCGCGGCAAACGGCGTCTTATTCATCTCCCAGGTTCGGCCGCCGTCGCGCGAAAGGGCCTTCGGCATGTAGCCGTCGATGTCCGTGCTCTTGCCCCCCATGCCGAGAATCGAGCCGTCGTCCAGCAGCGCGAAGGTGGTGTGGCGGCCAGCAGTTCGGCCACCAGTGTCGTACCAGCTCTCGCCCTCATTTTTGGTGGCCCAGAGGAGGGATTTGGTTTTCTCCGCGTCGCTCGCCATGTAAATCGTGCCGTCCGCCGCGCGAAGAGCCGTGTTGATCGGCTGACGGAAGTGCGGGCCGACCGGGCCGGTGAAGACGGGAAACCGGACTTCGCTCCAGGTCGCGCCGCTGTCATCCGAGGTCATCCATTGAAAGGGATACGCGCCCGCTCGCAGCATCGGCCATCCCCAGAAGAACCACATCCGCCCGCGCCAACTCCAGTCAGTCCACAGCAAGGGCGCGTGGTCATTGACGTCCGGCGTGTCGAACATCGGCTCCGGCATGTCCCACTCGTCGGCCCCGAATCGCAACCGCGCCGCCATGAACGACACGCCCGGCTCATACTCGAAATAAGACGTGTAGATAATGAGCAACAGATCGCCGTTGGGACACACCTCGAAGGCCGGACTGTGATTGTGCTTGCGGAAGGACGGCGGAAGACCCGCGGCCGCAATCGCTTCATCGGGACTGTTGTCCGGCGGGATCGGCAGCAAATGACGTTTGCGAAAATACGGTTTGTCAGGCGCCTGCTTGAGTTGGGCGATGGATGCCTTGACACCCTGCCGAACGAACGGCTCGAACATCGGCTCTGGTTTTGTTGACGCCAAGTCAGCCTGCACGACGCGGAAGCCGACGTGATGAAAACCGGCCCGGTCAACGGGCGCTCTCGTAGCCGCCGAGGTAACAAGGCGGACCTGGTTCGTTGGCTCTTGATCCCGGCGACTGCCAACTTCAACCAACACTCCAAAGCGCGGCGGCAAGCCCGCGCGGTTGGCCGAG
>QHPW01000218.1:8230-11658 GCA_003219675.1 Verrucomicrobiota bacterium | reverse complement strand
CCCGATGTGGTCTGTCTGTCGAACGCGCTGCTCGTCGGCCTGGTGCGCAAGCTGAAACAGGAACTGCGCTCGCCGGTCGTCTGCATGTTGCAGGGGGAAGATTATTTTCTCGATTCACTGCCGCAGGCGCTGCGCGATGAAGCCTGGAAGATGTTGGCCGAGCGCGCCGCGGAAGCGGACTGGTTCATCGCGCCAAGCCGCTACTTCGGCGAGCTCATGGGCCGACGATTGCGGTTGCCCGCCGACCGCGTGCGGGTCGTCTTCAACGGCATCAACCTCGAAGGCCACTCGACAGTTACGAGTTGCGAGTTGCGAGTTACGAGTTCGCCTGTCCTTGGTTATTTCGCCCGCATGTGCCGGGAGAAAGGATTGGACCGGCTGGTCGAGGCGTTCATTTTGTTGAAACGGCGCGAGCAGACGAAGAACCTGAAATTGCGCGTCGGCGGCGGCTGCGGCCCTTCGGAGGAACCGTTCGTCAACGCGCTGCGCGATCGATTGAAGACGAACGGCGTCCTGCATGACGTGGAGTTTCATCCCAACATCGACCGCGCCGCGAAACAGGAGTTCCTCAAGTCGTTGACGCTCTTTTGTGTGCCCGCGCTTTACGGCGAATCATTCGGCTTGTACGTCGTCGAAGCGCTGGCATCGGGCGTGCCGGTGGTGCAACCGCGCGCGGCGTCGTTTCCGGAACTGATCGAAGCGACCGGCGGCGGCGTGCTTTATGAACCCGGCGAGGTGAAAGCCCTGGCCGACGCCGTCGAAGGTCTGCTCGCGGACCCCGAAAAGCTTCGCGCGCTCGGCGAGGCAGGGCGCAACGCGGTCTTGCGGGACTTCAGCGCCCGGCGCATGGCGGAAAATATCGCCGGGGTTTTCCGGGAATGTTCTTCAAAGCGTCCGGCGTTCAATGAGACCGAAGGGGTTTTTCAAATCGCAAATCGCAAATCGCAAATCTAAAATCCCGCATGGCTTACCAATTCAAAGCTGTCCGACGGGTGGAGTTTTCCGAGACCGACATGGCCGGCATCGTCCATTACTCGAATTTCTTCCGCTACATGGAGACCGCCGAGCACGCGTTCTTCCGTTCGCTCGGCTTTTCCGTGGTGACGGACAGGACCGAGCCGCCCGTCGGCTGGCCGCGCGTGCACGCCGAGTGCGATTTCCTCCAGCCGCTCCGTTTCGAGGACGAGGTGGAAATCCACATGCTCGTCAGCGAAAAAAAATCGAAGGCACTGAGTTACGTGTTTCGTTTTTGGAAGAAGAACGCTTCGCCTCCGGTGGAAGTCGCGCGCGGGAAGTTGACGGTGGTGTGCGTCACGCACGACGCCGATGGAAAAATGAAGGCGGCGCCAATTCCTGAATCCATCGCGGACAAGATTGAAGTGGCGCCGGCGGATTTGTTGAAGTGACGCGCGAATTGCCGCCGCCGCCGTGAGGAGGTATTGGCTTTGCCGCCGCGTTCCCCGAAATCAGCCGCCTCTTTGCGTCAGTGGCTGCTTGAACGAAAATGGATCAATACGTGGGCCGCGGCAGGGTCCGCCAGCTGGCGACCTTGCCGCCCACGAACACGATCTCGGCGCTGACGTAAGCCCGGGGATCATAATCACGATCCAGGTAACGCTCCAGAAAGATGTGGCCGCGGTAGGGCACTTCGCGAAACGTCCAGTAGCGCGTCTCCTGCATCGTGGTGCCTTCATAAAGCCAGACGGTTTGCACGCCGTTGTTGCCGCTTTGATTCTGGAGAATTTGGGCCGGCGGCCCCCAGGCGATATAGACCGCATCCTGACTCATGTCGGTTTGAATCTGGCCTTTGTCCACCAATTCCTTCTCTTGCGGCGGCAGCGCGCTGTAAGCCGCGGCGCGCTCTTTCCTGCGCGATTCAATGGTGCTGGAGGCGCAACCCGCGAGCAGCAAGCAGCTGAGCAGGAGGATGAGGTGATGATTCACAGGTTTTGAGACGATTTGCGGTTGGCGTTATTCAGTTCGCGAACAAAGGTAAACCGAATCCATTTGAAGTAAAGCCGCGCCGCCGGTATGATCCGCATACGTATGACTAATGCCAACTCCAGTTCTCCGGGTCTGACGTGGCTGGCTTTTGCCATGTTGACTGTCGTTTCGTGGGGCGTTTACGGCGTCTTCCTGCACACCGGCCAGGTCGCCATGCAGGACCCTGTCAACGGCCGTTACAAAGCGTTTCTCTTCGTCGGCATCGCTTACTTTCTGACCGCGGTGCTCGCGCCGCTGGCGCTGTTGCTGGCCAAAGGCGCCGCTTTCAGCGGTTACACCGGGCGAGGCATGGGGTGGTCGTTGGTCGCGGGAATCGTCGGCGCCATCGGCGCGTTTGGCGTGCTGCTCGCGTTTGGCTCCAAAGGCACCCCCGCGGTGGTGATGTCGATTGTTTTCGCCGGCGCCCCCATGGTGAATGCGATTTACTCGCTCATTCTGCATCCGCCCGACGGCGGTTGGGGCAACATCAGACCGCAGTTTTATCTGGGCATCCTGCTGGCCGCGCTCGGCGGCTGTTTGGTGACAAAGTTCAAGCCCGACACGACACCGTCGAAACCGGTCGCTGTCCAGCCCGCGCCATCCGCGCCGTCACCTTCAAGGGCTCAACAGTAAATCGTGAGATGGCCGACGATTCCTTTTCCGCCCGCCCGGCAATCGCGTCGGCACAACTGCAGCAATTGCGCCGTCTGCTCGCGGCGTTGGTTCCGGCCAATCGCTTCTACACAGAAAAATTCCAGGCCAGTGACGTGCCGCGGGCGGTCGCCGGCCTGGAAGAGTACTCGGCAAAATTCCCGTTCACAACGAAGCAGGAGGTTGCCGAGGACCAGGGCGCGCATCCGCCCTACGGCACCAACCTGACGTTTCCGCTCGAACACTACACGCGCTTCCACCAGACCAGCGGCACCACTGGCGCGCCGCTCCGCTGGCTGGACACGCCCGAAAGCTGGAATTGGATGGTCGAGAGCTGGACCGCAATCTTCCGCGCCGCCGGCGCGACTGCAGTGGATCGTGTTTTTTTCGCGTTTTCATTCGGGCCCTTCATTGGCTTCTGGCTCGCTTATGAGGCCGCGCAACGCATCGGCTGTCTCTGCGTACCCGGCGGCGGCCTGAGCAGCGCGGCGCGACTGCGCGTCCTGATCGACAACGGCGCGACCATCCTTTGCTGCACGCCCACGTACGCGCTCCGGCTCGCGGAAGTCGCGGCCGAGGAGGAGATCGATTTGCGCTCAGCCCGCGTGAAAACCATCATCGTCGCGGGCGAACCGGGCGGCAGCGTCTCCGCGCTGCGAGCACGGCTGCAGGAGCTGTGGCACGGCGCGCGCGTCTTCGATCATCACGGCATGACCGAGGCAGGTCCCGTCACCCACGAATGCCCGAAGCGACCCGGCGTGCTGCATGTGCTCGAACCGGCCTACTTCGCTGAA
>QHPW01000218.1:0-8202 GCA_003219675.1 Verrucomicrobiota bacterium | reverse complement strand
ACCCGGCTTCAGGCAAGCCCGCTGTTTCCGGCCAAAAAGGGGAACTGGTGCTGACCACGCTTGGGCGCATCGGCTCGCCGTTGTTGCGCTATCGCACCGGCGACCTGGTCAAACCAGTCCCTCAAACCTCAACTCTCGACCCTCAACCGTGCCTCTACGGTCGCCACACGCTGGCGTTGGAAGGGGGAATCCTGGGTCGCGTGGACGACATGGTGGTGGTGCGCGGGGTGAACATATTTCCAACCGCAGTCGAAGACATCATCCGCGCCAGCGGGGAGGTGGCGGAGTATCAGGTCAACCTGAGCAACTTGCATTCGCTGAGCGAACTGAGTATCCAGATTGAACCGGCGCCGGGATGCGCCGATCCGGCTGGCGTGGTCAAGCGCCTGGAGAAAGCGTTTCAGGACGCGTTTGCGTTGCGTGTGCCGGTGAAGCCGGTCCCGGCAGGCACGTTGCCTCGCTTTGAGATGAAGGCGAAGCGGTGGGTGAAATAAAAGCAGGACCGGCCTCCCTCCGGTTCTGCCCGTCGGGACGCCTGTCCACATTGAATAAATGGTCAAACTTTTTTGCGATTCTCTCGCCGTTGTGTTTCAAAAGTCCAACGGGCTATGACATTGCTAAGACTGACCGAGGTGAGCAAGCGTTACGAAGCGCCCGACGGCGCAGAAGCGGTCCCGATCCTGCGCAATATCACGGTGGAAATCGGGTCTGGCGATTCGGTCGCGATCATCGGGCCGTCCGGCTCGGGCAAGAGCACCTTGCTCAACATCATCGGCACACTCGATCGCCCCACCGGCGGCCAGGTGCTGCTCGATGGCCAGGATTTAAACCGACTCGACGACCTTCAACTGGCCGCCCTTCGCAATCGTCAAATCGGCTTCATTTTTCAGGCGCATCATCTCCTCCCGCAGTGCACGGTGCTGGAAAACGTGCTGGTGCCGACGCTTGCGAACAAAGACGCGACGCTCCGCAACAGCGCGGTCGAGCGCGCGAAACGGCTGCTCGACAAGGTGGGTCTCGGCGCTCGGCTCACGCATCCGCCCGGACGGCTTTCCGGCGGCGAACGCCAGCGCGTCGCCGTGGTCCGGGCGTTTATCAATCAACCCAAACTTCTTCTCGCGGACGAACCCACCGGCGCGCTCGACCGCGCTTCGGCGCAGAACCTCGCCGATTTGCTGGTCGCTTTGAACAAAGAAGAAGGCGTGATGCTGATTGTCGTGACGCACGCGCTGGAGCTCGCCAGACGGATGGGACGCGTGTTCGAGTTGCGAGATGGAAGGCTGGTGGACTCAAGATGACCTTCTGGACGCTCATATTCCGCAGCCTGCGCTTTCACGCCCGCGCGCATCTTGGCGCGCTGCTCGGCGCGGCGGTGGGCAGCGCGGTGTTGATTGGCGCGCTGGTCGTGGGCGATTCGGTGCGCGGCAGTCTTCGCGACATGGCGCTGGCGCGGTTGGGCGCGGTGCAACTCGCGCTCGCTGCGAATGACCGTTTTTTTCGCGCCGCCCTCGCGGACGAGTTGGCGCATAAAGGACTCGTCGAAGGAATGGTGGTTCCACTCATTGCGTTGCCGGCGACTGCCAGCGCGCCGGACGACTCTGCCCGGGCCAATCGCGTGCAACTGCTGGGCGTGGACGACCGTTTTTGGCGAGTGAGCGAACAACCGGCTTCATTCAATTCTCCCGCGGTTGACGAAGTCATCCTCAACCAGCCGCTGGCCGCGCAGCTTGGCGCGAAAACCGGCGACCGTGTCGTGCTGCGCGTCGCCAGACCGGGCCGGCTCTCGCGCGAAGCGCCCATTTCGCCGCAGGAGGATTCTTCGGTTTCGCTCCGACTTAAAGTATCGGCTGTCGCATCCGACGCGGAGTTTGGCCGGTTCAGTCTGCAATCCAGCCAGCTGGCGCCGTTCAACGCGTTCGTCTCGCTGACCGCGATACAGGACGCATTGAAACTTCCCGGTCGCGCCAACCTGTTGCTGGCGAGCACCGACGAAGATCCCTGGGCGGCGGTCCAGGCCAACGTCGCTCTCCGTCAAACGTGGAAACTGGCCGACGCCGAACTTGAATTGCGCGACCTGCCGTTGGTCAACGCCCTGGAACTGCGCACCAGCCGCGTTTTTCTCGACCCGCCGGTGGCCGACGCGGCGCTCAAGGCGGCGACGAACGCGACGGGCATTCTGACCTATTTCGTCAACGAATTGCGCATCGGCGACCGCGCGGCGCCGTATTCGATGGTCACCGCCATGGGCGCGCCCGTAGTCCCGCCCGAGATGCGCGACGACGAGATTCTCATCAACCAATGGCTTGCCGACGATCTGAACGCGAAACCGGGCGACAAGCTGGTGTTGAGCTACTACGTCATCGGTCTTTCGCGGCGGCTCGAAGAACGAACCCACGAGTTCACCGTGCGCGCGGTGGTCCCGTTGTCAGGAGCCGCGGCGGACCGCAGCTTGATGCCCGAATTTCCCGGCCTTGAAAAGGCGGAGAGCACGCGCGACTGGGATCCGAGCCTCCCGGTCAAACTCGAACGCATCCGAACCAAGGACGAAGATTACTGGAAGAAATATCGCGGCACGCCGAAGGCGTTCCTGACGCTCGCCGCGGGACAATCGTTATGGGCCAGCCGATTTGGAAATTTGACTTCGGTGCGATACGGGTTCCGCCCGCATTTGTTCTCCGGCGCTTTGCGCTCGGTCCCACTGCTCAAACTTTCTCCGGACGGCACGCGAGCCCCGACGGCGGCACCGCTCCCGGAAGCGACGACTGCGGCTCCGATGGCCGGTTTCCTTAAGCAGGCCGGGACGGAACTCGAAAAAAAACTGGTCTCGGCGCTTAACCCGGCTTCGATCGGTCTGAGCTTCGAGCCGGTACGGCAACAGGCGCTCGCGGCTGCGGAGCAATCGCAGGACTTCGGCGGCCTGTTCCTGGGCTTCAGCTTTTTCCTGATCACGGCCGCGCTGTTGCTGATGGCGCTGCTGTTTCAATTGGGCATCGAGCAACGCGCGACAGAAGTGGGTACGTTGCTTGCGCTCGGCTTCACGCCGCGGCAGGTGCGGCGTTTGTGGCTGTTCGAAGGCGGCGCGCTGGCCCTGGTCGGCGGGGTCATCGGCGCGGCCGGCGGCGTTGGGTATGCCCGGGCGCTGCTGCTGGGGCTTTCGACCCTCTGGCGCGCCGCGGTGCAAACCTCCGCGCTGCGGTACCACGCCGAGGCGCAGACCCTCGCCATCGGCGCGGTGGCCGCGGTGCTGGTCGCATGGCTGACGATCTGGCTGGCGCTGCGCAAACAGGCGCAGCAGCCCGCGCGTGAGTTGCTGGCAGAAGGAGCTGGCGCGGAATTTCCCGTTTCCCGTTTCCCGTTTCCAAAGAAACGAAGTCGCAGCGGTCTGGTTGACGTCCGATGCGGAATCGTTTTTCACCGCCGGCGCCTTGCTGTTGGTTGCAGGGCTCAGCGCGTGCGCCATGCTTCTGACCGCGCTGTCACGCTCCGGCGCGGCCACAAAGTTCACCCTCTCGGCCATGGGCGTTCGCAACACAGTGCGACGACGCAAACGGAGCCTGGCGACGGTCGGATTGCTCGGGTGCGGCAGCTTTCTTATTGCGAGCATCGGCGTCTTTCGGCTCGACGCGGTCAAAGGTTCGGAACAACGCCCCTCGGGCACCGGCGGCTTCGCGCTCATCGGCGAAACAACCCTGCCGGTGGTGCACGACTTGAACAGCAAGGCCGGACGCGAGTTTTTCGGCCTGGACGACAAGGCCCTGACCCATGTGGCGTTCGTTCCGTTCCGCGTGCGCGAAGGCGACGATGCCAGTTGCCTGAATTTGAATCGCGCGCAAAAGCCGAGGTTGCTCGGAGTGAACCCGGAATTGCTCGCAGGGCGCAAAGCGTTCACGTTCGCGAAAGTAGCGAAGGACTTGCCCAAAGAAAATCCGTGGCTGCTTCTCGATAGTAGCCGCCGAGCTAACGAGGCGGACTCGACCGAATCACGCGATCCGCCTCCTCACGTCGGCGGCCACGAACCTAATGTAGTCCCTGTCATCGGCGACGAGGCTTCGATTGTGTGGGCGATGAGAAAAAGGGTCGGTGACACGCTGGAGTACACCGACGAGCGGGGACGCACGTTCAAAGTCCGGCTTGTTGGCGCGCTGGCCAATTCCATTCTGCAGGGGAACCTGCTCATCGCCGAAGACGAGTTTGTCCAACGCTTCCCTTCCCAGAGCGGCTATCGAATGTTTCTCATCGACGCGCCGTCGAAGGGCCTGCATGAAATCTCCGAAACCCTTTCGCGCGCCCTCCGTGACGTGGGTTTGGAATTGACACCGGCAAGCCGGAGACTGGCGGCGTTCAACGGGGTGCTAAACACCTATCTATCCACGTTCCAGGTTCTGGGTGGATTGGGCTTGCTGCTGGGCAGTGTCGGGCTGGGAGTGGTGGTGATGCGAAATGTTTTGGAGCGCCGCGGGGAACTGGCGCTGTTGCTGGCGGTCGGATTCCGCAGGCGCGCGTTGAAATGGCTGGTGATGAGCGAGCATGGCGCGCTGCTGCTGCTCGGCCTGGGCGTCGGCGCCCTGTCCGCGCTGGTCGCCGTGTTGCCCGCATTGCTATCGCCGGGCGCGGACGTGCCCTATGGTTCGCTGGGGCTGACGCTGGTAGTCGTCCTGATCAGCGGCGCAGTCTGGACCTGGGTCGCCACCGCGCTGGCGTTGAAAGGCAGGTTGCTGGACGCGCTGAGGAATGAGTGAATCGTTGAATCGTTGAATTGGAAATGAACAAGTTGGTCAGAGGATTGGGAGCTTTTGTTTGGGTTGTAAGTTTGACCTGCACTGTTATCGGGCAGTCGGGAAAGGCAATTTACGAAAACGATTTCGAAAAGACCGGCCTGAACAAAGTCCCGGACGATTTTCTGGTGCTCGACGGCCAGTTCGCGGTGAGGGAGGAGGGAGGGAACAGGTTCCTGGAGCTGCCCGGCGCGCCGCTGGACACCTTCGGCGTATTATTTGGCCCGACCGAAAAGGAAGGCGTGGTTGTATCGGGGCGCATTTTCGGAACCGGCAAAGGCCGCCGCTATCCGACTTTCGCCCTTGGACTGAATGGCCAGGGGACGTCTGCTTACAAATTGCAGGTTACGCCCGCTAAAAAAGCCCTCGAACTTTTCAAAGGGGACGAGGTCAAAGCCAGCGTGCCGTACGAATGGAATTCGGGCGCCTGGACGCGACTGCGCCTGCAAGTTCGCAAGGTGAAAGAGGGCGAATGGAGAGTGGAAGGCAAGGTCTGGACAGACAAGGAACCGTCCGCCTGGATGGTCTCGGTCGATGAAAAGGAGCAGCCGGTGGCTGGAAGAGCGTCTATTTGGGGCAGCCCCTACGCGACGACGCCGATTCGTTTTGACGATTTGCTGGTCATATCCGCGAAGGAGAAGCCTTGAGCGCAAGCGGTCCTTTTTTCGCGGGCAACCGAAGTCAGCGCACTTCGACAAACCGGAGGCTTGAAATTATGAATGGCTCAGAACCAAACAGCCCCACAGGAGGTTTTCCAACGTAATGATGACCGTCTCTTAATGGCTTTCGGTGAAAGTGAATGCGCCGTAGCCGACGACGCGGTCGCGCGGTCCAGCTGTGTCGCCGGAATTGCGGAGGTCAATGCATCGCGGCTTCAGACCCCGCCCTCGCGCCAGATGCAGCAGGCCGCGAATCGGGCGAAAGCCGCAAGCGCGGTTTTCATCCCATGGCCCGGTGCGCAGAGCTTCGATGTCTTGGGCCGTTGTCTGATCCACCATTCTGGCGGCGGCGTAATCCTGGTAATGGCTCAAGTCTGAACTGACCACGATGCGGGTTTCCGGACCGTTCCAAAGCGCCGCGAGCGCTTCCACGATTTCCTCATCGGACGCGTCCCCGGCGAGCAGCGGAACGACGGTGAACTCATCGAGAACCGATTGGAGAAATGGCAATTGGACTTCGAGACAATGTTCCGGCCCATGGGCTTCGTCGCAGACAATCACCTGCGGCAGTGAGCGGATTTGGGCCAGCGCCTCTTTGTCCAACGGCACCAAACCGAGAGGCGTCATAAACGCATCGGCTGAACTCATAGCCAGGCCGCAGAACTCCGCATGGTGCGACGGGCCGACCAGAATCACGCGCTTGATCAGGTCGTGCGCCGGCTGAAATCGGGCATAGGCCGACGCGGCGACGGGTCCGGAATAAAGGTAACCGGCGTGAGGCGCGATGAGGGCTTTCGGCGCGGGTTCGTCTGCGACACGCGCGGCGGCAATAAAACTTCTCACCATCCGGCTCAGATCACTCGGATTGGCCGGATAAAATCGCCCGGCGCAGGCGGGCGCTCTGACGATTGCCGCCCTGGTTGTGCTCGCGCTTTTCACCTCAAATGGCGTCAGGTCGCCGGTTTGTCCGATTGTGGAATCAGTTCAATCGCACGACCCGCGGCAGCCGTCTGTAATACGCGGCCGTGCCGTCGCCGATGCGCACTCCCCTTGCGCCACCGGGCGGCCAGATTCCAGGCACCAAAGCCTGGCAAGCCGAGCACTTGCCGTCAGGCCTGATTCGGTAGTCGCGCACGAGGTAGCCGTAGCGTTCGATCAACATCCCGCCGCAGCCGGGACAATAAGTGTTTTCCCAGCGGCCGACGCGGCCCGGCAAATTGCCGGCATAGACAAAGCGCAGTCCTTCCTCGGCGCCGATTTCGGCCGCGCGAATCAACTGCCGCGCCTGCGTGTTCGGGGGGTCGGTCATTCTGTAGTCCTTGTGAAAGGCGGTAACGTGCCAGGGAATGTCGCGGCTCACCGATGCCAGAAACCTCGCGAGGGCGCGGAGTTCTTTGTCGCTGTCGTTGAAGCCGGGCACGACCAGCGTGACGACTTCCAGCCACAGGCCGCGCTCATGCAGCAGGCCAATGGTTCCGGTCACATGCGCCAGCGTGCCGCCCAGCCGGCGATAACGTTTGTCGTCGAAACTTTTCAAGTCCACTTTATACGCGACGATCCACGGTCGCAAAAAATCAAGCGCTTCAGCGGTGGCGTTGCCGTTGGAAACAAACGCGCACAAGAGACCGGCTTCCCTGGCCTTTTCGAAAACAGCCACCGCCCACTCTGCGGTGATGAGCGGTTCATTATAACTCGAGACCACCAGGCGCGCATCAAGTTCGCGGGCCGCGCCGACCAGTTGTTCGGGGGAGACCCCTTGAATCGGGGCGACCGAGGTTTCGTCACGCAGCGCCTGGCTGGTCACCCAGCTCTGGCAGTAGGGGCAATGGAAATCGCAACCCATCATCCCGAAGGTCACCGCGTCGCTGCCGGGATGGAGGTGGAAGAAAGGCTTCTTCTCGACCGGGTCGCATTGCAGCGCGGCAACGTAACCAAACGGCACGCGCAACCGGCCCCCTTGATTGAAACGGACTTTGCAAACGCCCCGCCGACCTTCGCCGATCAAACAACGGTGTCCGCAGGCCAGGCACCGAACACGGGCGCCCTCTGTTTTCCAGAGCGAGCCGACCGTGGTGTGCCGGTCGAGCGCGCCGGCCAGCGATGCGTTGGCCACGCGTGATTTCGCTTCACCGGGTGTCGGTGAGGCCGTCGCGATGTCACTTCTCAAACTGCTTGCGGTTGCGGCGGGGTTCATGGTCTGTTCGTCAGGATGGCCGATTAAATTCGTCTGCCTGCAGGCCATTGTCAAAAAGGCCGGCTTATTGTTAGTGGTACAGTTTGGTGGGGCGAGGCCACTGACGAGCCGGCTCGCGCGGACGCTCGACCCACCGAAAATGCAAACTGTACCACTACCGGCTTATTCAGAATTCTCGTTGACGGTCGCGGCTTGCGCATTAACATGCGACGTTCGTTCGGTTTAACTGAAGAGAGAGAGAGTGAGAGAGATTTATGGCAGTCAAAGTTGCGATCAATGGGTTCGGGCGGATTGGCCGGCTGGTGTTCCGCGCCATGGTGGAACAAGGATTGGTGGGCAAAAATATTGGCGCCACGGGGGGCAAAGAAGTCGAAGTGGTGGCCGTGGGCGATATTGTGCCGGCCGACAACCTGGGTTATTTGTTGAAGTACGATTCTACTCAAGGCCGTTTCAACGGCACCGTCGGTTCCAAAAAATCTGCCGCCGACAAGTCCGAGGACGACGTCCTGATGGTCAATGGCGCGGAGATCAGGGTCGTCAGCGCCAGGACGCCGGCTGAATTGCCGTGGAAACA
>QHPW01000214.1 GCA_003219675.1 Verrucomicrobiota bacterium | reverse complement strand
CAAACGATTCCAGCCGGAAGCGCTGCTTTACAAATTTGCGATTGACGATTTACGATTTACGAGCGCCGAGAGTTCCACCGGAGCCGCGTCAATCGTAAATCGCCAATCGCTAATCACCCTCGCCGATTTCTACCAACTCCCCATTCGCGATGCTTTGCGGTTCATCGAGCACATCGCCGCGACACACCCTCCCGAACCGTCCGATCCCATCGGCCTGGTTCTGAACGAAGTCCGATCGCGCCTCGCTTACCTGGTCGAGGTCGGCCTCGGTTATCTCATGCTCGATCGCCCGACGCGCACGTTGTCCGGCGGCGAAACCGAACGCGTGAACCTGACCACCTGCCTGGGCACGCGCCTGGTTAACACGCTCTATGTGCTCGATGAGCCCAGCGTCGGTCTGCATCCTCGTGACACGGGCCGATTGATCAGGATTTTGCGGCAACTCCGCGACCTGGGAAACACCGTGGTCGTGGTCGAGCACGAAGCCAGCGTCATTCGCGCGGCGAACCACCTCGTTGATCTCGGTCCCGGCCATGGCGAGTTGGGGGGCAACGTCGTTTTCCAGGGCGCGTATTCGGAAATCTTGAAGTCGAAAGAGTCGCTCACCGGGCAATATTTAAACGGGCGAAAGCAAATCGAGATCCCTCAGCGCCGCCCTGTAGCAGCCGACGTAAGGAGGCTCATTTCAAAATCCGAAATCGAACAGAGCCTCCTTACGTCGGCTGCTACGAATGGGTGTCTAACCGTCGGGGCTGCTTGTTTGCATAATTTGAAGCACATCTCGGTGGAAATCCCGTTGAACCGTTTTGTGTGTGTCACCGGCGTCAGCGGCTCGGGCAAGACCACGCTGGTCCGAGAAGTCCTCTTGCCTGCGCTCGAAGCCAGATTGAAGTCCCCAACCGTCGATTCCAAATCAACCCTCAAAGCTTCAGAGCGGCTCGAGGTTGAGAAGGAGAACGAGGACGAGGGCAATTCCGCACTCCGCACTCCTTTCGGGCTGGGAACACCTCGGCCGTGTTGTCCTGGTGGACCAATCCGCGCTTGGCAAAACGCCCCGATCGAACCCTGCGGTTTACATCGGCGCGTTCGACGACATCCGCGAACTGTTCGGTCAAACCGACGCCGCCAAACAGCGCGGTTTGAATGCCAGCGCCTTCAGTTTCAATTCCAGCCAGGGCCAGTGCGAACGGTGTCGCGGCGCCGGCTTCGAGAAAATCGAGATGCAATTCCTCAGCGACGTTTTCATCCGCTGTCCGGATTGTGATGGCCGCCGTTACCGCCCGCACATTCTCGAAGTGAAAATTCGCAGCCGCCGACGTGAGTCGGCGCGCTCGGTTGTGGTCAGGAGTCAGCGCCGACTCACGTCGGCGGCTACGAAGCAAGAGTGGAGCATCGCCGACCTGCTCGAGGCCACGGTGGATGAAGTCATCGAATTTCTCGCGGCTTTTCCAAGCTCGCGCCCGGCACGGAGCGCAGGCGAAAAGTTGAAACTATTGCAGGAAGTCGGCCTCGGCTATCTGCGTCTCGGCCAGCCCATCAACACGCTCTCCGGCGGCGAGAGCCAGCGGCTGAAACTGGTGAGTCACCTGGCCGAAGCCGAGGTAGCGCAGCCATCCCACCTGCCAGTTGCGCGGCATCCCCACCGCGCAACCGAAACAGACCAAACACGACGCGGCACGGATGCCGCGCAATCTTCCCGCAGGGATGCGGGCGCTACAAGCGCAGCCGCCGGCGAGCCGACGATCTTCCTCTTCGATGAGCCGACGACCGGCCTGCACTTCGACGATGTCCGCCTGCTGCTGAAAGTGTTTCAACGCCTTGTTGATGCGGGTCATTCCGTACTCGTCATCGAACACAACCTCGACGTCATTAAATGCGCCGATTGGGTCATTGACCTTGGGCCGGAAGCCGGCGACGAGGGCGGACAAATCGTCGCGGAAGGCACACCCGAAGAAATCGTCGCGTGCGAACGAAGCCATACCGGCACGGCATTGCTCGACGTTTTGGGAATAGGGAGTTCCAGCTCCGCGCCAATTCGAATTCGCGGTGAAGCCAACCGGGAGGCCCGCGACGGACGAAAGGAGGAAACGTTGCCATGATTGTTGAAGCAATGCCTTCAGGACACATATTCAGGGCGGGCGTGGAGGTCGGTCGTCCGGAAGCCGACGCCATCTGCATCCACGGCGCGCGCGAGCACAATCTAAAAAATCTCTCCGCCGTCATCCCGCGCGGCAAATTCGTGGTGGTCACCGGCGTCAGCGGTTCGGGCAAAAGCACGCTGGCGTTTGATCTGATTTTTGCCGAAGGCCAGCGCCGTTTTCTGGACTCGATGAACGCCTACGCGCGGCAGTTCGTGGAACAGATGTCGCGCCCGGACGTGGACCTGATCACCGGCATTCCCCCCACGGTCAGCATCGAGCAGCGCAATTCGCGCGGCGGCGGCAAAAGCACCGTCGCCACGGTGACCGAGATTTATCACTTTTTGCGACTGCTCTTCGCGCGGCTCGGAACCCAGTATTGTCCCGATTGCGGGCTGCCGGTCCAAGCGCAGACACGCGATCAAGTTGGACGCCGGCTGCAGAAGGAATCAGGAAATCGCGGCGATTTGCTTCTGCTCGCGCCGGTGGTGAAAAACCGCAAAGGCTTTCACACCGACGTTGCCGAGTGGGCCGCCAAACACGGCCACGCCGAAGTCCGCGCCGACGGGAAGATTTATTCCACCAGCGAGAGACTTCGTCTCGACCGGTTTCGCGAGCACAACGTGGAGATTGTCGTTGGCGTCCTGGAGAAAAGAGCAGCGCAGGCGTCCCGCCTGAGAAACCGGGCCAAGCGCGCAGGCGGGACGCCTGCGCTACGTTCCTCGCAACAACTCATAGACGAGGCGCTGGAACTCGGCCACGGCACGCTGTTCGCGCTGGACAATCATGGCAAACTCACGGTGCATTCGACCGAGCGCTCCTGTCCGAAGTGCGGCCGGTCCTTCGAGGCCCTCGACCCGAAAAATTTCAGCTACAACTCGCCCCAGGGCTGGTGCCCGAAGTGCCGTGGCTTCGGCGAATTGTTTTATTTGCCGGAGGATGTGGACCGCGGCGCGCGGGCGGATGCGATTGAAGAGAGCTGGTGGAGTTGGCAGGAAGGCGAACGCGAGCTTTGCCCGGAGTGCAAAGGAATGCGTTTGAATCCGATCCCGCGCGCCGTGCGACTCAACGTAGGACAGGCGTCTCGCCTGTCCTCTGCGTTCATGAGGAGTTCGGATGGAAGAAACAAGGCGAAAGACAGGCGGGACACCTGCCCCACGATTGACGCTTTCAATCGCGCCTCGGTTAAGGAAGTTTTCAGGTTCTTCCACCGGCTCAGGTTTAAGGGTCGCGAAGCCCAAATCGCGCGCGACATCCTGCCGGAAATTCGCGAGCGGCTGCGGTTCCTGCACGAAGTCGGGCTCAGTTATCTGCAACTCGGACGCGGCGTCCCGACGCTGTCCGGCGGAGAGGCGCAACGCATTCGACTTGCGGCGCAGCTCGGTTCCAATTTGAGCGGCGTGCTCTACGTGCTCGACGAGCCGACCATCGGCCTGCACGCGCGAGACAATGTAATGTTGCTCTCCACTCTGGCCACTTTGAAATCTCGCGGCAATTCATTGGTCGTCGTCGAGCATGACGAGGAAACCATGCGTCACGCGGATTTCATCATCGACCTGGGTCCGGGCGCGGGCGTGCGCGGCGGCCAGGTCGTGGCGGCGGGGACCTTGCAGGAACTGTTGCGTCACGACAATTCAATCACAGGCCGGTGCCTCCGCGCGGAAAAAAAGTTCCCCGGCCGCGGCCAACGAAGGCCGGTTTCAAACCCAAAATCCGAAATCCGAAAACCGAAACAAATCCGGAACCCAAAAACCGAAAAGCACACCGATGCCGCAGGGCTTGGGGAATCGGATTTGGGCCTTCCTTCGGAATTCGGAATTCGGAATTCGGATTTGAAATGGCTTACTCTCCACAACGCTGAGGCGAACAATCTGAAAAATCTCACGGTTCACCTTCCCTTGAACCGGCTGGTGGTCATCACCGGCGTCAGCGGTTCGGGTAAAAGCACCCTGATCCGCGAATGCCTGTTGCCTGCGCTTGAGGCCGCGTTAAAACGGCGCAAATCCAGCCGGAGCGGCCCCTCCACGAATCACGAATCACGAATCACGGGTTGCGAATCCCTGAAAGCGGTTTACGAGGTGGACCAGTCCCCGATCGGCCGCACGCCGCGTTCGACGCCGGCAACCTATGTCGGCTTTTTCGACGAGATACGCAATCTGTTCGCGCAGGTCCCCGAGGCCCGTCTGCGCGGTTACACGGCGAGTCGGTTCTCGTTCAACAGCGCGCAGGGCCGTTGTCCCGAATGCGAAGGCGCGGGCACCATCAAACTGGAGATGAACTTTCTGCCGCCCGCGTATGTTCGATGCGAGACGTGCAATGGAATGCGGTTCAGCCGCGAAACGCTCGACATCGAATTCAGCGGAAAAAACGTCGCACAGGTGCTCGAACTGAGCGTCGCCGAAGCCATCGCGTTTTTCAGGGCGTTCCCGCGGGTTCGGCGTCCGCTCGAAGCATTGCGCGACACCGGCCTCGATTATCTGAAGCTCGGCCAGACCAGCCCGACGTTGAGCGGCGGGGAGGCGCAACGGGTGAAGCTCGTGACGCACCTGCTTTCAGGCTTCAGGGAACAACTCGACCTATTCGACCCGAAACAAAAGCAAAACCTGTTCATTCTCGAAGAGCCGACCATCGGTCTGCACATGGCGGACGTGAGGCGGCTCGTGGACGTGTTGCAAAGATTGGTGGACGCCGGGCACTCGGTCATCGTGATCGAGCACAACCTCGATTTGATCGCGGAGGCCGACTGGCTCATTGATCTCGGTCCGGAAGGCGGCCAGGGCGGCGGACAAATCGTGGTGGAAGGGACGCCCGAGCACGTGGCGCGAAATAAACATTCGCACACGGGCCGCTTTCTCCGTAACGTGTTGGGCGCGTAACTGTGGAGTCGCGGTCGGAGCCGGGAGTCCTGGCATGGAGACGCCCTGCGCGAGTGGCCGGGCTGTATGGCTAGATACATCGCCGGGCGCGCATGGAACGCCAGTCAACATCGGGTGACGTGTCGCTGCTGATGTAACGATTCAACGGTTCAACTCAATTAACGAAGCTTGAGCGAGCCCTACGAAGAAATCGTCGAGGGTGAAACCTATTTGCGGATGCCCCCGGGCGCGCGTCACGAGGTCATCTGTTCCCGCCTGCACGAGCTGATCGCCGCCAGCCTGGCCAACGTCACCACCGCCCGTTTGCTCCCGCCCCGCTCGGTGGTGCAGATCGCTTCGGGCACACTCGTCCGTCCCGACCTCGCTTTGGTCACCGTGGCGACGGGGAAAATCTGGCTCGTTGCGGAAATCATCAGCTCCGACGACCATCGCCCCGACACCGTGACGAAAAAGCAGATATACGAAGAACTGAACATTCCGCGCCTCTGGATGATTGACCCGCGTTACGACAACGTGGAAATCTATCACGGCAGCCAATACGGCCTGATGTTGAAACGCATCCTTGCCGGGCGCGAAGTACTCACCGAACAACTGCTGCCGACACTGCTGGTGACCATCGCCGAGTTGTTCCAGGCTTAAGGCCCATGATCGTATTAGCGTGTTTGCCAAAAGTAATTTCCAATCAATGTCGTACGTGGCGCTCTCCGAAACAAAACACCGCGCGTTGTGGCTCTGAACCGTAGCAGCCGACGTGAGGAGGCTCGTTTTTCAAAATCCGAAATCCGAAATCCGAAATCCGAAATTGATCGGAGCCTCCTCACGTCGGCTGCTACGAAGTTTATTGTTCATCGAGAGCACAGTTAACCGACCATCTCCCTCACCGCCTTCTGGTGAACTTCGAACGCGTTCCTGCCAAAACAGACAAGCAATACCTTCTCAATCGAGCTCTTCCGTTCCAGAATCTTCTTGATCTCCGTCACGGCGATCTTCGCCGCGCGTTCCATTGGAAATCCGTACGCGCCGGTGCTGATGGATGGAAACGCAATCGTCTTCACCCCGTGCTGTTCCGCCAGAGCGAGTGAGCTTCGATAACAACCCGCGAGCAATTCGTCCTCGCCGCGATGGCCGTCGCGCCAGACCGGGCCGACGGTGTGAATGACCCGCTTGGACGGGAGCCGGTATCCTTTGGTGATCCTTGCCTGACCGGTGGGGCAACCGCCCAGCCTCCGGCACTCTTCGAGCAACTCCGGCCCCGCCGCGCGATGGATGGCGCCATCCACCCCGCCGCCGCCGAGCAGGGTTGTGTTCGCCGCGTTCACAATTGCATCGACCTGCTGTTTCGTGATGTCGCCTTCGACGACCCCGATTCGATTTTCGAGCTGTTCAGGACTCATGGCTGCAGATTTTCTTGAATCGGAACCAGGACTTTCGCCTATTCACGAAACAGGATCAGGGCAGATGTTTCAACACCAGCGACCATGATTGCCGCGATGACAAATCCTGCGATGACCAAGGTCTCTTCATCGGGCGCCCGCTTTCGCCGCGGCTTGCGGGTCGATTTGCGCAATGGCGTCGGCGGCGGCGTGGGAGACCGATTCCTGTCCAAAGCCCCGTCCCATAATCGTCGGTGATCCCATCGCCGGGTCCTTCAACAGCGCGGTCAAATCAGGGATTGCTTGCGTTGCCGCCGCGCCGAGCCTGGCCAAGGCCGCGGCGGCGCTGATGCGCATGCCCGGATCAGGGTCCTTGAGCGTTTCGATCAGGATTGGCACGGTGCCTGGACTGATCTGCGCCAATGCCTGCACGGCGCACGATGCCGTTTCTTTGTCGGCCGCCTTGGTCGCCTTTTCCAGCAAAGGGATGGCATGTTCTGCCGCCGGCCCCATTTCGCCGAGGAAGACAGCGGCGGCCCAGCGAAACTTGGCGTTCTCTTCCTGCAAACCCTGTTCCAAAACCGGGAGCGCCTCCGGAGTGTTGTGTTCGATCTTCCAGATCGCGATGGCCGTATAGACCCGAACCGTGTGCCTTTCCTTCAGGAACGGTTTCAGCGCCGGGACGGCCGCTTTCGCATCCGGTCCGATGTTCCCGAGCGCAATTGCGGAATGGAGTCGAATGGTTGCATCTTTGTCGCGCAACCGCTCCATCAACGCGGAGACCGCCTGCCGCGCCGACGGCCCCATTTCGCGGAACGCCACCACGGCCCGCATGCGCGCCTCGCGGGAGAGCAGGGGCGGTTGCAACCGGGACTTCAGAAGCGCCGGCAGGACAGGCCACAATTTTACATAAGCACTGTTGAAGATGGAATCCCGGCGCTCAAGATTGGGGATCAAATAAGGCACTGCCGGTGCGCCAATCTGCTGCAGGGCATTCTGCGCCTCATAACTTTCGTCGAGAATAAACTGACGCGCCCAAACGCGGGCAGATTTGCCGTTGAAAACGGGATCGGGGAAGGCCGGTTTGGCGGGGGAACGGGAAAGCTGGAAGGCGACAACTGCGAGCGTGATCACCAGCAATAGCGCGAGGATTCTGGTTTTCTCTTTAACGAGTGAGCGCATGATTATGTCCGGAATGATTGTCCTGTCCGGCGCCTTCGGGCACGATCTTTTTCATGGCATGCTCGGCATCCCTCGCCACGGCTCCATTTGCGCGCGTGTCTGCAGATTCAAAAACTCGTCCAGCGAGATTCCTCGTTCGTGGAGGGCCTGGAAAACATCCGCCGCCTTTTCCCGGTCAATGGCCATGATGGCTTCCGCGGCGACGTTGCGGGTCCAGGGATCATTCGCTTTCAACAACTCGACCAGGGACGGTAACGCGCTTCTCGCCGCCGCGCCCAACCTGCCCAACGCTTCGGCGGCCT
>QHPW01000213.1 GCA_003219675.1 Verrucomicrobiota bacterium | reverse complement strand
TCACCCCGGTATGGTGGCAAAGTGACCGGAGAAAGTCGAGGGTGGATAGAGGTTGAAGATATATCTAAGGCGACACTGCACGGTAAAAACGAAGCGGAAATTGGGTCGAGTTGTTATCCGAGAAGCGGACACCTCCTTGTGCGTTTGAGTAGCTAAGCAAGTCAGCCCAATTCGTCAAATTAGTTGAAGTTTCCACTCGATAGGTCAAACCTGGAGCACCCGTGACGGTCAACTCAAACCCGTTGTTGGCAGACCAATTGAACTGCTGAACCACGGTGTAGTTATTATTCCGGATTGTAACACTGCCCCTGCGTAGCCAACCACGACGAAAGTGTTTCGCCCATACACAACGTCAGAGAGATCGTACGTCGAAATCGGAGTCCGCAACATCCAGTTGACGCCATCGTTCGAGGTGATGATGGAGTCGGTTCCCACAGCGACAAAGGTTCCGTTGCCAAAAGTAAGACCGCGCGTCCCGTAGCCGTAGTTGTTTGAGGATCGGTCAATCCAGTTCCGTCCATCGATCGTGGTCGCAATCTTAGCAAACAAACCTAAACTGTAGCGGCGCTCTATGAGCGCCGTTTTCGGCGGTCACAGACCGCCGCTACAACCAGATTAAGACACTGCCTCAAAAACGGCGGCCGGTTTCGGGCGACACGTCCGTCGGTTGACTGTAAGCCGGCGGGTCGTGTTTCTTCCACTCAATCACCTTGCCGTCGGTGAAGGTCACGCTTTTCGCCACGTAGGTAATCGGCACTCGCCAACGCCGGGTCCGCTCTGTCTGGTCCGTTGACGGAGGGGTTGCGTAACCAAAGGGAGGCGTGCGCCGCTTGAATTCGTAGGCCCATTTTTCCTCGTAGTTCCAGATCAGCCGTTGTCCGCCGCCCGGCACAGCAATCGAAAATGCATCGGTCGGCTGGCCCCAGGCGATGAACACCGAGTTCGTGTCCATGCCGTTTTGAATCCTGCCTTGGTTCACCAGCTTCCGTGTCGCAGGGTCCAGGGACTGATAAGCCTCCGGTCTTTGCGCTCGCCGCTGCGCGACGCCTGAAGACTGGCATCCCGCCATGGCGAGCGCCAGGACGCCCAATGTGAAAACCAGGAGCGGCCGTTTCCACACAGCTAAGCTCATGATGGTTGGCTTAACTCTCATGCGGACAGAGTGCTAAAAGAGCGTGCGGAAGTCGAGAGACGATCGTCCGCGTCCAATGTGAACGGTGGGGCGAGACTCCGTCGAGCCCTGACCGCACAACGACAGAAAATCAGGGCTCTACGGAGTCTCGCCCCACCTGGTTCACGCTGGGAACTGTGCCGCGAAACCCTTCCTCGCCCCTCGACTCTGGACTTTCGACCGCTAGATTGTCTCTGTGTCGGCCGTGACGTTCCAATACCACCGCGGCGGCGTTTATTTGCCGGCGCTGGAATTGTGGCTCGACCCGCGCGAGCCGCAGACCGGCGCTGACCGCGTCTTCGTCAGCCACGCGCACAGCGACCACATCGGCGAGCATCGAGAAGTGATCTCGAGCGCGGCGACCGCGGCGTTCATGCAGGCGCGGCTCGGCGGCGCGCGCCAGGAACAGGTTCTGCCCTTCGACCAGCCGGCAACGTTCGAGACCGGCGGCATTCGCTGGCAGGTCACCTTGCTGCCCGCCGGCCATATTTTCGGCAGCGCGATGAGCCTGATCGAAGCCGGGGGCGAATCCTTGCTTTACACCGGCGATTTCAAATTGCGCCAGGGTCTGTCCGCGGAACCGTGCGAGCCCTCGCGCGCCCGCGGGACGGACGCGCTCATCATGGAGACGACTTACGGCCGGCCGGAGTATCAGTTCCCGCCGGCGAGCGAGGTGTTGAAAGGTGTGACGCGCTTTTGTCGCGAGGCGATTGACAATGACGAGACGCCGGTGTTGCTCGGCTATTCGCTCGGCAAAAGCCAGGAGCTGTTGCGCGGGCTGACGGACGCGGGTCTGGCGATTTTGCTGCACGAATCGGTTTTCAAGCTCACGAAGATTTATGAGCAATTCGGCCAGCAGTTTCCGGCTTACCAGAAGTTTGACGGCGGGCCCGCGGGAGGCAAAGTGCTGATTTGCCCGCCGATGTCGAACCTGTCGGCCGCGCTGCGCAAGCTCGGCCGGGTGCGCACCGCGGTGCTCACCGGCTGGGCGGTCGATCCGAATTGCCGGTTTCGCTATCGAACCGACGCGGCGTTTCCGTTGAGCGATCATGCGGATTTTCCCGGTCTCATCGAATTCGTGAAGCGCGTCGCGCCGAAAAGAGTTTTCACCCTCCACGGTTTTGCCGCGGACTTTGCGCGGACGCTGCGCGAGATGGGGTTCGACGCGCGTGCATTGAGCCAGGAGGAACAATTGACGTTGCCGCTGACGGCCGGCAGCAGCAGCCGCAAAGCGACTGAAAAATCCGAAACCCTCCCGCAAGGCGGGACGAAATCCGAAATCGCCCGGAACCTGCTCGCGCCGGCCCCCGTGACGGGCGAGGCCGCGTTCTCGACATTCGCCGAAACCTGCGCCGCCATTGGCAGTGTCGGCGGCAAGCGGGAAAAAGTCCGTCTGTTGGCGGAATATGTTCAAACACTCGAAGGGGAGCCGCTGGCGTGGGTGACCACCTGGTTTACCGGATACCCATTCGCGCCCAGCCGGAACAAGGTGTTGCAGCTTGGCGGGGCGTTGATCGGTGAAGCGCTGGGCGCCGTTGGCCGCCTCACGCCGGACGAACTGCGCCGGACTTATCTCAAGCACAGCGACGGCGGCGAGACGGCGTTCGAAGTCCTGTCGTTGAACGCAAGCCGGACTCCGGGAGCGCCGGCTTCCGCGCCGGCCCCGACCGGGTCGCTGCGCGCGGCGCCGCGCCCTCCCGGACCGGGATTGTCCGTCGATGCGATTCATCATCTGTTCGAGCAACTGCACGGCGCGCGCGGGCCGTCGGCCAAGTTGCCCTTGCTCATCGATACCCTGCGACGCTGCGCGCCGTTGGAAGGGAAATTTCTCATCAAAATTTTCACCGGCGACTTGCGCATCGGATTGAAGGAGGGGCTGGTGGAGGAGGCGATCGCGACGGCGTTCGGCGTCTCGTTGGAAGCCGTGAGGCGGGCGAACCTGCTGCTCGGCGACATTGGCGAGACGGCGCGGCTGGCGCAGCAACGGCGGCTGGCGAAGGCGGGTTTGATCCCGTTTCGCCCGGTGAAATTCATGCTCGCGTCGCCCGAGGAGACCGCGACGGACATTTGGGAGAGAATGACGGGAAAAAGCGGGTTTGCTTCCGACGACCCCGCGGAGAAGGGTAGGGC
>QHPW01000212.1 GCA_003219675.1 Verrucomicrobiota bacterium | reverse complement strand
GGCGCGAGCCTGCAAACCAATTTCACGCCCGACAGCGTGGCCGTCGGCGATTTCGATAACGATGGCGAACTGGATGTGCTTTCATCCGGTTACGTCGGGGATTTCAATTATGTGACGCGGCTGTTCCGCGGCCAGGCCGACGGCAGTTGGAAACCGGTGGACACGCCCTTGTTGGATTTCAAGTTTGCGACCGCCTCCTGGGCGGATGTGGACAACGACGGGGACCTGGACCTTCTCATTAACGGCCAGCGGGACCAGGCTCCTTTGCAGGGTTACTCGACGTTGCTGTACCGAAACGATCAACCGACCTCGAACACGCCGCCGGTGGCCCCCGGCGGCCTGAAGGCTTTTTTCACCACCAACTCCCTGATTCTGACCTGGCAGCCGGCCACGGACTCCAATCAGAGCGGTGGTCTGACCTATAATGTGCGCGTCGGAACCAGCCCGGCAGGACTGGACGTCCTCTCGCCGATGTCCGCACCGAACGGCTATCGCATGGTGCCCAGACCGGGAAACGCCGGATGGTTGACCCGAAAAGTGATTAACGGCGCGCAACGAGGGCAAAGCTACTACTGGAGCGTGCAGGCGGTGGATAATTCTTATGCAGGCTCGCCATTTGCGATGGAAGCCCGTGTTACCCTGGGTGAACTTCCGGCGCTGGAGCCACTGGCCGATCAAACCATGAATGAGGATGGAGTGTTGACGGTGCCGCTGAGCGTGGCGGATCCGGACGGCGACGTGGCGGCGATCACGGCAATGGCAAGCTCGTCCGATTCATCCCTGGTGCCAAGCAACGGCCTTGCCGTTACCGGCACGGACGCCAACCGCACACTCACGGTACGTCCGGCGGCCGACAAGAACGGGCTGGTCCAAATCACGGTTTCTGTGGTTGACGCGCAAGGGGGATTGACCAGCCGTTCATTTGCGCTCACGGTCCTGCCGGTAAACGACCCGCCGCGTGCCCCGGATCAGGCTTTTACTCTGGACGAAGACACCAGCCTCACATTCTCCGTCGCTGCGACGGACCCGGATGGCGATCCGTTAAGCTATGAAATCGTGCGCAGTCCGTCTCGCGGAATATTGTCCGGCGCCGCGCCGCAACTGACCTACCGTCCCGGGACGAACTTCTTCGGGGATGATTCCTGCGAAGTCCGCATTACCGACAATCATGGCGCGAGTACGACGCAACGAATCACTTTCCACGTGACGGCCGTGCCCGACACCACCGGAGCGCGGCTGTTCGTGAGGATGCTTTCCGACGGCACACCGTTCTTCACGCTTCAAGGAGAACCGTACGGCGTTTATGTGATCGAAACTTCGGATGACCTGCGCGCCTGGATTCCGATCGAGACACTCCTCAGTGCGGATGGCCGGATCGAGTTTATTGGCGTTGGACCTGGCGGCGGCGGAGCGCGCTTCTATCGTGCGCGCGCCTTTTAGCAGCCCGCTTAAGAAGGGCGACGTCGCCGCAAGTTCAGCTTGTCGGTAACCCAATCGGTTTTCGCGCCCGGAAGGACTCAAAAAACTCTTCCGCGACGATGTAGCCGACGCAGGCTGCGGCGCCGCAGTGGCAAACGTGCTGGCGATAATCCTCCCAGTCGTAACCGTAGTTGAAAGTCAGCTCTTCTCCAGGCGCGATGTCACGCCGGGCCACGATCCAGATATGCCCCTCGATGAGTTCGGCGTCGCAATTCGGAGCGCAACTGTGATTGAGAAAACGGGCGGGGTTCCATCCGGCGTTCCCGTCAACGTCCCAGTCCTCGTCCAGTTCGAAAATCGAGGTGTTGCCGGTTTCACATCGGCGTGTGGATTCCGCCTTTGAAACCCTCTCACCGGCGTATTCAATCACGAGCGTCCCTGCGCGAATGGGCGCGGCGGCAAAGGCCCCAAGCCCGTGGATAGCGGACGGTTTGAATTCCAAAACAGAACGGGTTTCCTGCTCAGGCATCGGGTTCTGTCGAAGCCGGTCAGCTCGACGGGGCGTCGTCGATCGGCCCGAGGATTCCGCGGTCTTCTCGGACCGAAGTCTGGACCGGCAGCTCTGCAGCGGATCGGCTGACCCGCGAGGAGGGGAGTTGAATCCATACGTTGGCCGTGGTGATCAGACCGCCGCCGACGAGCAGGTTCGCGGTCAATTTCTCGTTCGCATACGGGGCGGTGGCCCATGCGGAGAACCACGCGGGCAGAAACAGCGCAAACAGACTCGCGAACACAGGCTCGATGCAATAAATCAAACCGGCCTGGGTCGCGCTGACATGCCGTTGCCAGCGATTCATCAGCAGGTAGCCGCCGAAGGTGCAGAAGAAAACAAGAATTCCGAGAAATCCAATCGTGGACGCTGAATGGTACGCCCGAACCCAATCACCCGCTTCCCGGGTGGTCACCATCGCTACCGGCAGACAAACCAGGGCCATGACCGCGAACATGACGAGCGAGAAGCGCTTCACGTTATTGGCCGCGTATCGGGGCCGCTCCAGCCAAAGGATTTGCCCGGTAAAAACGACGGAGGCGGCGACGGTTTCCAGCTCCCCGCGGCCCAGGCGTAGATGCCGCCAATCGACCTTTGCCAGAACGGCGACGCCGGCGACAACCATCGCGCAACTCACAATGACTCTCGCCGGCGGAGGTCGTCGCTGGCGCCATGCGACCCAGAGCGGAATCAACAGGCAGTAACATTGGGTAAGAAAAGCGGACATGGATGCGGCAGTGTAGGCCATGCCGTCCACTTGAAGCAGAATGCCGACGCCGGTGAAAAGACCAAGGCCCAACGCCTGTTCGACTTCGAGTCGGGTCGTTTGCCTGAGCCCGCGAGCGGAAAGGACCGACAGGATGAGCGCGGCGGCGGCGAAGCGATAGACCACGCAAAGCGACGCGATGAACCAACTGTTGGCGGCCGGAAGCAATGATTGTTGAGTCATGGCCAGCGCCTTGGTCGTCGGAAAGCTAAGCCCCCAAAACGCGTTGGCGAGAACCAGCATTTGGATCGCTTTAAACCGCTTTGTGTCGGGCGACATGCGGGGGAACATATCGGGAGACGCGCAAGAACAGGAAGCAAAATGCGCTTCTAGCGATAGATGTCCACCAGAAAGACGACGGCTTCAGTGCGTCCGATATTGACGATGGCGTGAGGAACGTCCGCGCGGTAACTGGCTGAATCGCCCGGGTTAAGCTTTTCGGCGTCACTGGCCGATTCGACGCGGACGTTGCCTTTTTGCACGGTCAGAAATTCGCGTGTTCCCTCGAAATGAGACGCGCTGCGCAACGCGCCGCCAGGCTGCAATTGCACTTCGTAGAACTCCACGTCTTTTTCCAGGTGCAACGGCGACAGCGTGCGAATCCGGCAATTCCTGTCGGAACGATAATGGTAGGCGCGGTCGTCGGCCCGAATCACCGTCACCGAGGACGTGGCGCCGGGCGTTTCCAGGAGATCGCCCAGCGCCATGCTGAAGGCGCGGGCGATGCGCAACGTCACCGCGAGGGTAGGGTTGGCCTGCTCGCGTTCGATCTGACTCAGCATCGAGCGGCTGACGCCGCTGGCATTGGCGAGCGCCTCGAGCGACCACCCGCGTTCGGTGCGCAGGTGTTTGACCCGGCGACCGAGGTGGCGGTGAACGGCGTCCGGGGTGGCCGCCGCCGGCGGCGAGGCCCTGCGGCCGGGAGTCGGTTTAACAGCCATGACGATTGTGCGATATACTGGAAAAACTTCTTGCATAGCGGAAACGCGCCTCTACTATAACGCACGCTGATTCCTGCATAGTGGAAATCATGATGTGGTACAAACCATTTGGCAACCCCAATGTCGGCAGGCATACCTCGACGGTGCCCAGGGTTCCAGGTAGGGACAGCGCGCCGCGCTGTCCGGCATCGCGTCCAGCGATGCAACGCAAGGCAGGGCGGGAGTCGGCGTGGCGTACTGTCCGCCCGCTGAACGCGGGCGGGGACGCCGCAGCGCGGCATCCTTACCTCGGAGGCAGCGCCAAGGTGCGTCGACGCCCGGAAGCGGCCTGCGATCGATGAAGGCGAAAATGAAAGCACTGGTGAAGCGAGAGGCCCGGCCGGGCCTGTGGCTGGAGGAGATGCCCGTGCCGAGGACCGGCCTCAACGATGTGCTGATCCGCGTGGACCGCACGGGCATCTGCGGCACGGACCTGCACATTTACCGGTGGGACGCCTGGGCCCGGCAGACCATTCCCGTGCCCATGGTCGTCGGCCACGAGTTCGTCGGGGAAGTGGTCGAGGTCGGTTCGAATGTCACGGATTTTTTTCCCGGTGAAATTGTGAGCGCAGAAGGGCATGTGGTTTGTGGGCGTTGCCGCAACTGTCTGGCAGGACGGCGGCATCTGTGCAAAGACACAAAAGGAATCGGGGTCAATCGTCCCGGGGCTTTCGCCGAGTACATCTCCGTGCCGATGACCAATGTGTGGCATCACAAGAAGAACATTGACCGGGATGTGGCGGCGATCTTCGACCCGTTCGGCAACGCGGTGCATACGGCCCTGCGCGGGTCCCATCGGGATCATGGCCGCCGCCGTGGCCAGGCATGCCGGGGCCAGGTCCGTGGTCGTCACCGACGTGAACGAGTATAGGCTGGCCCTGGCCAGGAGCATGGGCGCCACGGTCGCCTTGAACGTTCGCAATGGAGAACTGCGTCAGGTGCAGGAACAGCTTGGCATGGCCGAGGGTTTTGACGTGGGCCTTGAAATGTCCGGCAATCCGTCCGCGTTCCGCGACATGATCGACAACATGTGCCACGGCGGAAAAATCGCCATGCTCGGCATTCCCTCCGAGCCAATGCCGGTCGACTGGAACAAAGTGGTGTTCAACATGCTGACTATCAAAGGCATTTACGGACGCGAGATGTACGAAACCTGGTATAAGATGACGGTGATGCTGCAGAGCGGCCTCGACATCAAACCGGTCATCACCCACCGGTTCCATCATACTGAATTTGAAAAGGGTTTTGAGGTCATGACCTCCGGCCAATCGGGCAAGGTGATTCTGGATTGGAAGGATGCATGAGACCACGAATGGACACGAATATTCCGATTAAATCCCGCCGCGACGGAATCGCGGTCGAAATCGTTTCAGGATTGGATCGTTAAAAGGCGGGCACCGATAAAATGTTGTGCGAACCAGCATGATTCCGTTCGATAAAATTCGTATCAGTCCGATTTGTCCTTGCATAAATTCGTGTCAATTCGTGTCAATTCGTGGTTTAAAAAAGAGTCATGTTCGGTTCGATGAAGACCCATCTGGCCCGGCAGTTGGACGAGATTCGACAAACCGGCCTTTACAAGACCGAGCGCGTCATCACCTCGCCGCAGCAGCCCGTGCTCAATCTGTCCGCGAACAATTATCTCGGCCTCGCCGCGCATCCCGCGGGTGTGAAAGCGGCGCACGAAGCCCTCGATCAATGGGGCTACGGGCTGTCGTCCGTTCGCTTCATCTGCGGCACGCAGAACATTCACAAACAGCTCGAAGCTCGGATCAGCGAGTTTCTCGGCACCGAGGACACGATTCTTTACTCGTCGTGTTTTGACGCCAACGGCGGGTTGTTCGAGGCGTTGCTGGGGCCGGAAGACGCCATCCTCTCGGACGAGCTGAACCACGCGAGCATCATCGATGGCGTGCGGCTGTGCAAAGCGCAACGCTTCCGCTATCTGAACAACAACAGGGAGGATCTGGAAGCGAGGATGAAAGAGGCGCGGTACGCCCGGTTTCGGATGGTCGCGACCGACGGTGTGTTCTCCATGGACGGCTCGATTGCGAACCTGCCGGCCATTTGCGAGCTCGCAGAAAGACACGATGCGCTGGTGATGGTGGACGACTCGCACGCGGTCGGTTTCATGGGAAGAACCGGACGCGGCACGCACGAATATCACGGCGTGATGGGGCGGGTGGACATCATCACCGGGACCCTGGGCAAGGCGCTCGGCGGCGCCAGCGGCGGCTACACCAGCGGGCGCAAGGAAATCATTGAAATGCTGCGCCAGCGTTCGCGCCCTTATCTGTTCTCGAATTCCGTGGCGCCGCCGATTGCGGGCGCGTCGCTCAAGGTATTGGAGCTGCTTTCCGGATCCCCTGCGCTCCGTGACAAACTCGAAGCCAACACCCGGTTTTTTCGAGAAGGCATGGGCAGGCTCGGATTCAATATCCTGCCCGGCACCCATCCGATTGTTCCGATCCTGCTCGGAGATGCCGCGCTTGCCACCCGGGTCGCGGACGCGATGCTCAAGAAAGGCGTTTATGTCATCGGCTTTTCCTATCCCGTGGTGCCGAAAGGCAAGGCGCGCATTCGTGTGCAGATTTCCGCGGCGCATTCGAGGGAAGACCTGGAATTCGCCCTGAAGGCATTCGGTGAAGTGAAGGGTGAACAGGGCCTCTGATCGGAGATGAATACAACCCGCGCCAGCGCAGTGCTTGGCTTGATTGGCAACACGCCCACGGTGCCTCTGGCCTTTGAACCGGAGGGCGTGACGATTTACGCCAAGTGCGAATTCCTCAATCCCAGCGGCAGCGTGAAAGACCGGTTCGCCGCCGCCGTGATCACCGACGCCGAACGGCGCGGACGGCTGCGACCCGACTCGATTATTCTCGAATGCACCAGCGGCAATACAGGCATTGCGTTGTCCATGATCGGCGCCGCCAAGGGCTATCGCGTCACCATCCTGATGTCTGAAGAAGCGAGCCAGGAACGCCGCCGGCTCATCCGCCAGTTCGGCGCGGAATTGATTCTGTTCAAGGGCGGCGGCCGTTATCAGACGGGCATCAACCTCTCGCGCGAAATGGCTGCGCGCGACGACCGGTACTTTCTGCCCCGGCAATTTGAGAATCCCTTGAATGCCGAAGACCACGAGCACTCCACCGGCCAGGAGATCCTGCGCCAGGTGCCCGGCCCGATTGACGCGGTCGTCGCCGGCTACGGCACCGGCGGCACGCTGGCCGGGGTCGGTCGCGCGGTCAAAAAACGTTATCCCAGGGCGAAAATTCTGGCGATGGAACCAGCCGAGGCGGCGCTGCTCTGCGGTGAAATGCCCTGCTGCCACCGCATCGAGGGCGTCGCCGACGGTTTTATTCCCGAACTGCTGCGCTCGGCGACGCTGGACGGCGAAGTCAAAGTCAGCAGCGCGGAAGCGCTTGCGATGGCGCGGCGGCTCAACCGCGAGTTCGGCCTGCTGGTCGGCACCTCGTCCGGCGCGAACGTGGCCGCCGCGTTGAAAGTGGCGCGCGAAGCGGGCCAACCGGGCAAAGTCATCACACTGCTGTGCGACCGCGCCGAGCGTTACTTCAGCACGGCGCTGTTTGACCCTGAAGATTCAAGGCCGGCAGGCGAGCCTTCGTCTCCGTGACCGAAGCGTTGAAGCAAGGTCTCACTGGCGTCCGTCGGTTCATTCGGAAACTCCTGCGCCAGAGAACATGGCTTGATTACGCCGTGGCGATGCAGTTTACTCCAACCAGGAAAGGTTCGGGTTATGAGAATCAGACGCGCAGGAATAGTGATCAAACCGGACGATTCGCGGGTTTTTTTCCGCCCGTTCGAGTTCGCGAACCGCGAGCGGGTGTTGAAAATCATCGCCCGGGTGATGACGTTGCCGGAGGCGGAAGTGGAACGGCGGGCGCAGGAAGTGTTGCGCGAGTTTGCCGACCGGCACCAGCGGTTGCGGGTGTTTTTTCTGAAGCGTTTCGAGCAGTTGAGCGGCCAACTCATCAGCGACCAGCATTTGAGCGAGTCGCGCCGGCTGCTGCTGGGCGCTTGCTTCACGCAGGAATATTCGTTGGAAGCCGCCGCGCTGTTCAACCCGTCCATGGTGCTCCATCCGGATCAAACGGATTTGCCGGAAGGAAGCGCGCGTTTCGTGCTGAGTCTGCGCGCGACGGGCGAGGGGCACGTCTCCTCGATTGTCTTCCGTTCGGGCGTGATTGACCGCGACGCGCGGGTCACGGTGAACACGCCGACCCGGTTCGTGAACGCCGGCGAAATGCTGCCCAATTCCTCTTACGAGAAAAGGTTGTTTGAACGAAAGCTGCTTGAATTGGGGCTGCTCAACGAACTCGCGTTGAGGGTTCTCGCGGTGCTGGATGACACGTTTACCTTCGATCAATTGAAGACGGTGCTGGATCGCGAGCTGCGCCGGACGCGGTCCGTCATTCGGGAACAAACGGACAGCGCGCGGGGCATCCTGTCGTTGGCCCAGGCCAACTACGAGATCCACTTTGACCCGGGCCAAAGACTTTCCGAGCGGGTCATCTTTCCGACCAGCCCTGCCGAGGTCAAAGGGATTGAAGACGCGCGCTTCGTCGCGTTTCGCGAGGAGGACGGCAGCACGACCTATTACGCGACTTACACCGCCTACGACTGCCAGGTGGTGCTGCCGCAGATGCTGGAGACCCGGGACTTTGTTCACTTCAAAATCAGCACGCTGAACGGGCCGGA